>JAGOVY010000088.1 GCA_018060515.1 Anaerolineaceae bacterium
GAAAATATCTTCGAAGTGTTCCTCAATATAGCGCTCGCTGAAAATCAAGCAGACGAAGTGAATTTCGTTCAAGTATTCAGTTGAAAATTCTTCGCGAAAGTTGAATGGGATATAACAGCCTTCAATTATCAAATTTTGCTTGTTTTCGATACCTGTCTTGATGATCTCGCGCACAATTGGCCACAAATACCCTGTTAACGCCTCATCGTCACTTTCAGGCGTGAGGGTAGTCTGTCGGCTGCGGATCAACCCCATTTTCAAATGGTCAATCGATAAATAAGGAAAACCATAGCGTTCAAGCAACTTTTGAGCTAACAAGGTTTTGCCAGTATGACCATCGCCTGCGATTAGAATTATCACGCTTCACCCTCCCAGCAGCGGTTGATCATATGTAAAGAGCACCTCATTAATCTCGTAAATGTCGTACTTATGGTTGGTAATGAAATAAGACACGATAACGTCAAACTTTACGGCATGAGAGAGCACATATCCCGCATGCGCCAACAGGTTATTAGTCTCAGTCATTGACAACTCCAATGCCACAGCCAACGCGATCGCTGTACGCTTGCTCGGCATATACCCTTTGCCAGTGCGGATTTTGGAAAACAGTTTGCGATCGAGATTAGCGCGTTTGTAGATTTCGACATCCGTCTTGCCTTTCTTGTCGATCAGCCGCAACAACATGGCGCCGAATGGCTCGTCAAGGTTGCCGACTAAATCCTCTATTCCGATCGGCGCCGCCATCTCCCTTTGAAGTTGCAGGTTTGTCCGCCGAACCCTACCTCTGAATTCAGGCATATCATCCTGCCACAGCAGGTGTTCATCCACATAATGCTCATCAATGTAGCTGGCTACATCACCAAGCAGTTTTTCACTTACGGCAAAAGCTGCTTTGTCATAAACAACGAGGGTCACGGCAAGGTCATTCTCTTCAAGAAATGATTGAATGGCTGAAATCGCCAAAATTAGCGCATCTTCTTTTGGGTAACCTAAAATGCCTGAACTAATCAGAGGGAGGGCAATACTTTCACATTTGTTTTCTTGGGCGAGTTTCAGACTGTTCATGTAGGCAGTATAGAGCAGTTGTTCCTCGCCGTGCTTGCCATCAAAATAAATCGGACCCGCTGCGTGGATTACATATTTTGCGGGCAGGTTGAAGCCCGGGGTGATAACCGCTTCGCCCATCTCGATTGGGCCGACTTTGTTACAGGCGGCTTGCATCTCACGGGCACCCGCTGCATTAAATATCGCTCTGCAAACGCCGCCGCCTATTTGAAGCTGGGTGTTTGCAGCGTTGACAATCGCATCCACTTCAATTTTGGTGATATCTTGCCGGATGATATTAAAAGACATAATTCAAATCCTCCGTTTGATTAATGATATCGTATTTTTCCTTCCTGCATAATTCTTGCTCGAAGAGGGTTGACTGATAATAACCTTGTACGCACACAATCAGGAGCAGCCGCTGAAATCTGATGTCTAATAGCCTGTTTCAATCTAAATAAAACCATCCCTTACACGATGATCCCGTTGTTGTTCGTTTCTTCCTTTGCTCTGTGAAGGGGTGGTTTGCTTAAGCTGAGAATTTAGATACTGCTTCTATTCGAAAAGCTTACGGTTTTTCATATTTTTCTCGAAATTACGAAAATCGAGCACACATGGGTTTATAATACAGCCTCCGGTCGACACATATTAATTTCGAAAATCTACCCAACCTTAAAGGAGAGTTTTTACATGCCTGAAAATTATGACGCGCTTTTTACCCCGATGCAGATAGGAAAAACCACAATCAAAAATCGAATCGTACTTGTTGCCATGGAGGGAACCGGAATCGTCGAAGGTCAGTTTGGCTTCAAGTTTAACGAACATTGCCGTGAGTACTACCTGGATCGCGCCAAAAACAATGTAGGCTTGATGATCCCCGGTATGCTGCCGGTGCGTAGTTTTGCCGGTAACAAGTTTTTAGGGGATGCTGAAAAAGTGATGCTGGGGCCAGTGAAGGAATTGCTGGATGAGATCCATAGCTACGATTCAAAAGTTTTCTTCCAACTTGGCGCAGGCATGGGGCGCGTGATGGTGGCCATCCCGATTTTGCGCAAGTTGTACTATAACAAGTTCCTCGGATGGACTGTAAAAAAACTTGTGGGAATGGATGTTCATCGTATGTTTCGTTCTCCCGATGCCGGTTTGCCCAATGTGTGGGATACAAATATCAAGAGTACGGCAATGACCATTGCTGAAATTCAGGAAACGATCAGGGAGTTCGGTAGAGCGGCAGAATTATGCAAGCGTGCCGGGGTGGATGGTATCGAAATTCATGCTGTACATGAAGGCTATCTGCTCGACCAATTCACTGTTTCCAGCACCAACCACCGCAGCGATGCCTATGGCGGCAGCCTGGAAAATCGCTTCCGTTTTACTTGTGAGATCATCAAAGAGATCAAAAAGACCTGCGGCGCCGACTACCCCGTTAGCGTACGTTTCAGCGTTGAGAGCAAAATGATCGGCTTTAACGACGGCGCTCTGCCCGGTGAAGACTACGTCGAATTTGGTCGAGATATGAGCGAAGGGATCGCCGGTGCAAAAATCCTGGAGACTGCCGGAGCCGACATGTTGGATGCTGACAATGGTTCTTACGATTCCTGGTATTGGGCTCACCCGCCCATGTACATGCCATTGTCATGCAATCTCGAGAGCGTGGCCGCCATCAAACCGCACGTGAACATCCCAGTGGTCTGTGCCGGACGTATGGAAAACCCCGATACCGCTTCAGCCGCGCTGCGAAGCGGAAAAGTGGATGCAATCGGTATCGCACGTCAATTCCTTTGCGACCCCGCCTACGCTACAAAAGTGAAAGAAAACCGCGTGGATGACATACGCCCCTGTATTGCCTGCCACAACGGCTGTTTTGGGGTGAGTAAATATAAAGGCAACCCCGGCGATTTACCCAAAATTCCAATGGGGCACTGCGCCCTCAACCCGGTTACCTTGGCTGAGGAGAAGTACAAAATCACCCCGGCCGCGCAAAAGAAAAACATCGCCATCATCGGCGGCGGAATCGGCGGTATGGAAGTTGCCCGCTTGTGCACCCTGCGTGGTCATAACGTCACCATTTACGAAAAGAGCGACGAATTAGGCGGCGTGTTCATCTCCGCTACCACACCGGAGTTTAAAGAAAAAGATAAGATGCTGCTCAACTGGTATATCAAGCAGATGAAAGACCTGAACGTTCCCATCAAGTTCAACACTGAGGTCAAACCTGAGCAGCTTGCTTCTCTCGGCGCAGATGAAGTGGTCATCGCAACCGGCGCTCAGCCACGCCTGATGCCAGTACCTGGCGCCGAGAAGGCTAACGTAATGGAAGCAATTGAATACCTGCGCGGTAAAAAGGAAACCGGGCACAAGGTAGTGGTCGTCGGGGGAGGAATTACCGGTTGCGAAATCGCTTATGACCTCATCAGGAAGGGTAAAGAACCGGTCATCGTCGAGATGCTGGATGACATCATGAAGATCCACGGGCTTTCGGCAGCTAACTCAAACTTCCTGCGCGACGCCTTCCGGCACAACAACACCCCCATCCACTTGGAAGCCCGTGTGCTCGAGATTAACGACTCAGAGATCATCATCGAAACCCCTGCCGGTCAACAGACTATAGCAGCAGACAGCGTGATCACCTCTATCGGCTATACTTCCACTCCGTTGGTGGAGAAGACCGGCGAGCATACACATATCGTCGGTGACGCAGCCAAGGTCGGCAACCTGCTCACAGTAATTTGGGGCGCTTATGATCTGGGGGTAGCCATTTAATCTTCACCTGCTTGGCCGATTCGTTTAGCCTGCTGGTTGTATTTATGCCCAATCAAACAAAACACCGCCCTGACGCAATCACGTTATGGCGGTGTTTTTGATTCTCTCTTACAAACTCTGGCGGGGAGGGGGGGATTCGAACCCCCGGTCGAGTTTAAAGCCCGACAATCACTTAGCAGGCGATCCCGTTCAGCCGCTCCGGCACCTCCCCGAGTATTAAGTTGTCGCCCAGCCATTCAGAATGGCGGAGGGAGAGGGATTCGAACCCACGTTGGCTTTCACCAAACCTGTTTTCAAGACAGGCGCCTTAAACCACTCGGCCATCCCTCCATCTTTGCTGCAGGGCGCTGGTATTTTATCACGACTGACTGACCTGAGCAAGCAGCAGTTCGCCAAAAGCGGCGCTGCAGCGCTTACAACTCGAGACCCGAAGGAATGTAGAAAACCACCCTGGCGCCGCTGTCTTTAATCAAGGTATCAGCCGGCAGCTTTCTCAGGCGCAGCACCACCAGCCAATCTCCAGCAGCGCCGGAGGCGTTCAACACTGCCAGCAGAATCAGCAAAAAACGCGGCATACCACTGACGAATGGCAACAGCACCAGGCTTAAGGTTGATATCACCAACAGCGGCATAAGCGTTGCCGCGATAAAGACTCCGCGCGGCAGGTACCAATCACCGGGGTTGGCCGAGGCGTAATACCATTTAAATTCAAACTTAGGCGCTTCGCCAGTGGCAAACCAAAACACCAGGCCGTGCAGTCCTTCATGCACCACCACCATCAATACCAACACCAGCAATACGCCGCCAAAGATTAAAAGGAGGTCACCTATTGAATCCAGCACAAAAGTACCAGTCCCTCTTTTAGTACCCGGGATCTGCAAAACCAGCAATAACAGCATTAAGTAAAAAAGCGGCAGTAAAATGCTCCAGAGCAACATTGGTTTAAGATCTTTGGAATTCTGCGGGCTGACGGAACCCGCCTCTGTGTAGCTGATTGGAAGGGTGCGAACTGGCTGAAGTTTCATTAATCTCTCTCGTCTATAGTATTATTTTCATAACATCTAATCATACTCCATGGAGCAGCCGTTATGACCAATAAATCCTTCCACGCACGCAGAGCTTTGATGTACGTACCCGGCAGCGATGAGGGGAAAATCCTCAAAGCAGCCGCATCCGATTTGGATTGTGCCATCCTCGACCTTGAAGACGGTGTTGCATTCAACCGCAAAGATGAAGCGCGCGGGTTAATCCTGAAGGCACTCAAGTCGGTGGATTTCGGTACTACAGAACGGCTGGTGCGCATCAACCCCCTCTATAGCGGTAGGGCAGAGGCTGACCTGCAAGCTATTCTGCCTGGTAAACCTGACGGTATTCTCATCCCCAAGGCAGATAACCCGCAAATTGTGGCCGCGGTTGAGGCGCAAATCACCGCCGCCGAGCACAGCCATGGTTGGAAGGCCGGTAGTATTGCGCTCTTGCTGCTCATCGAGAGCGCAACCGCTTTTATCCACCTCACTTCCATCTGTCAGTCAAGCCCACGTATCCAGGCGTTGGTGTTCGGCGCTGAAGATTTCTGCGCCGATTGCGGAATCACGCGGTCAATTGAAGCGCGAGAATTACTTTATGCGCGCAGTTCACTGGTGCTGCACGCAGCCGCTTTCGGCTTGCAGGCGATTGACATGGTTCAGATCAACTACCGCGACACAGAACTGCTCGAACGCGAATGCCTCGAGGCTGCCGCATTGGGTTTTAGCGGCAAGACGGTGGTTCACCCTGGGCAGATTGCCACCACACAGCGGCTTTTCACCCCATCCGATGAAATGATTGCTTATGCACAGGAAATTCTGGCTGGCGCCCACTCTGCCCAACAAGCCGGCGCAGGGGTCTTTACGCATGAAGGTAAACTGGTGGATTTACCCGTAGTCAAACGCTCTGAAGCCATTCTGGCGCAAGCACGCGCCGCCGGCAAAATCCTCTAAACTGCGGGGGCTTATTTCAGTCTTCTTTATAGGGGAGAACCTGCACGCGTTTTGAGGCTGCACCGTGCATTTCAAAAACATAGGCCAGTCTGCCAAACTGTACCAAATCTCCGTGAATCAGTGCCGCGCCTCTGGTGGAGACTGGCGCATAGTTCACCCAGGTGCCCGAAGCCGAGCCGGAATCAGCGATACGGTAATTGCCGTCGGCATCTTTAAAGATGCGCGCATGCAGCCCGCTGATGGAAGGGTGCGTCAGAATGACATCCGCTTTCTTGCGGTCAGCGCCGATGAGCGTTTCGTCATTGCCCAGTGGAATTTCCTGTTGATACTCTAAATTAGGTGCTGCCGAGCTCTTGCGCAGCAGACGCGCCGGTGCCATACCCACACCGCGGATGACCGGCCATTTCACAACTTCTTCGGCACGGTGCGGCGCCAAATTGTAATCTCCCACAATCTCCACCGGTTGGGTTACTGGGTCGGTGGCATTTTTACCGTTTTTCTTCAACAACCTGCCGCGCAAATAACGAATCAACAGCACCAACCCTGAAACGATGATCAATAAAATCACAATCGTGACGATTGTATTGACCAGCGTGAACTGCTCTAAAATGCGGTCAGCGGTGGTAAATGTTTTTTCTGCAACATTGACGGTAACAGGCAGGCTGATGGTTTTTCCTTGCAGTGCGGCGCTGTCTTCAAGCGTCACCTGCAACTGGTGAACACCTGTTTCTGTGATTGTTGAAATATCCCAATTAAAGCTATCAAATGGTGCCGAGGTGTTCTCATGCACCAGTTTGCCATCCACAAACAGGCTGGAAGAGGCAATTTCACGCTTCATTCCGTCGGGGAACTCAACCATAATCTCCAGCGGAACGCTGTTGGGGGTCAGTACTGAATCCGCCTTTTTCTTGGTTTCGGTCCAGGTTCGCTCCACACCGCTGGGGGGAGAGAGGAAAATCGGGTTGGGCGGCGCCACATTTAGCGTGTAGGTTACGGGTTCCGAGGTGAGCGCAATTTCACCGCGTGTCACCGACAATACCAAAGCATACTCTCCGCTGATGTTTGCCGGTGATTGGTAACTGAGATGATAAACATATTCCAAGGGTTCAAGCAAATCGGCGATCACAGGCAGCTCTTCTGAGCCAGAGAAAAGAAAGAAACTTCCACCACTTTCCTTTGCCAGGGTTTCAAGAGAAATGGCCGTTTTGTGTGTGGCATAATCCGTTGGGCCTATCAGCCAGATGAAGACGCGAATACCGTTGCTGGTCGCCCGTGAGACGATCTCCTGTAAGCCTGCCATCTGGCTGTCCGTTGGCAGCGGGGTGATGAAGAGCAACGCGCTGGCTTTGGGGTCTTTCAGGTTGCTGCTCAGCGCACTATCTACCGCCGCCGACAGGCTCGCCATGCCAGGTGTAGCCTTGGAAAGATCCGGCAGATAGCCTTCGAGCGCGTTTTTCCAACTGGTTGGGTTGTCTGCTGTCATCCGCAGCGGACCCTGGTTGACGTTCATGTAAAACTCGTTGGAAGAATCTGAAGGCTGTGAGGCAAACCAATTGAACAACGCTGTTTTCAGGCGGTCAATGCGCATGACGCCTGAGAATTTATTATCAAGTGTTGGTCCTTCATTAATGGCTACAAAGAAGCGCACGCCAACCCGCTCCATCTCAAGCGTATATCTGGGGATGGTGACTTCGTTTTCAACAACACGCAGCTCGCCAGGCTGCAGGTCAGCCACAAAACCGCCGTTGTAATCAATGGCTGAGAAGGTGGTGCTGATCTGTGGCCAGGCGCTGAGATCAGGCTGAGCAACGGACAATGTGCCAGACGATTGGGCAACAGCCGGCAGCAAAACCAGCGCCAGCAGCAGCCCGCTCAGCGCTAAGAAGGTTAGAACCCTGAAAATTATGCGATTTCGCATAAGGTTTATCTTAACTCATTTTTGCCATAAGCACAGGGGTTTTAAATTGGGTTGGGGAGATTTACTCCCTATCGCAAATTCAAAGCTTGCTTAAAACATTTTTTAGTGATTTGATTTCTATTTGTTCCATTTGATTTCAGTTATCCATTGTATATGGTATTTCTGAAATGCTGTTATCAAAATGTTTTCACAGTTTTGTTATCAAACAAACCTTTCTTCTTAAATTCTTCAATAGCTTTTATCTCCGCCGCTGTTGGAAGCAGCGGTTTATCTTGCCCTGCAAGCTCAGATTGATTAAATCCCCATTGAACTATTTGTTGTCTGCTTATTCTTTCTTAGAGAGAGGAATCCAAAGCTCCATCTTATAATCGGGACTATACATATCCCCCTCGGAATAGACTTCAAAGTCAGGTGTTCCTGCGTGCATATAGCCCTGCTCCGGTAAAAACACTTCCATAGCGTATTTCCAGCCCTCGTGA
Organism: Anaerolineaceae bacterium; assembly: GCA_018060515.1. GTDB lineage: Bacteria > Chloroflexota > Anaerolineae > Anaerolineales > Anaerolineaceae > UBA6107. The sequence goes on from JAGOVY010000088.1 coordinate 8,184, forward strand.
ATACAGGTGGGAACAGATCCCTTTAGTGACAGGATAGCATACTCCGCTTCTCTGATTTCCTTGACTTCAAGTCCCATTTCCCTTGCCTTTGCAATGTCACTGACGTGGTAGCAGGCCATATAGTTGATCTTGTTTGGGTTTTCCACATCAAAGCACATCCCATAGCTTTGACCGTTTCCCAAACGAGAGAGAATGTCATGACTGTTTATTTGGTATAGCTGATCCCAAGCTTCAGGGCAAGAAAAGGAGTTGATATTATCTAACTTAACACCTGCAACGGCAAATCCGTCTTTTCTTTGAATTCTTGCATCCATGTGCTTTCCTCCTGTTACACTAAGGGCTAATTGTACAGGAGAAAGAACTCGATATGCTCCTCCTTTTCGTACTTCGGTGGGCGTAGTGTGATGAAAATTTTTGAAAGCATTTGTGAAAGAATCTGATGATTCGTAACCATACTTCACTGCAATGTCAATAATTCTTTCATTCGTTTCGTTAATCTCTTTTGCCGCTTTTGTTAG
>JAGOVY010000163.1 GCA_018060515.1 Anaerolineaceae bacterium
TAAAGTTGATATGGTAAACTCTTTTTTGCTCGGGGGCGTGGTGTAGCGGCTAACATGCGGCCCTGTCAAGGCCGAGATCGCGGGTTCGAACCCCGTCGCTCCCGCTAGAAAAAGCCATCGATTATAAAATCGATGGCTTTTCTTATTGTTAGACCTGATGTTAGGCAGTGTTTAAACTGTTACATTGTGCTTGATCAAAAACTGATTCTTCACCCATTTAATTTCAGTTTCAATTTTCTTAGTATCCCAATTCAAGGCACTGCCAACGAGTATAGCAATTTCATGCAGTGTTTTTTCATCAACCTGACCAAGCCAGCCTATAGAGGTTCGGCGCAGTAATAGATCATCCAGATGTACGATTTTTTCGCTCTTCGCGAGATACACAAGTTCACTTTTTGTGATAGTTTGATTAGAATCGAGCATCTCGACCGCGTTATTTTCAGTCAAAATAGATTCAATAACTGTCCCATAGCGTTCAAACAGCATTTCAACTAATGGGATGCTGTTTAATGTTTTTGCAGCCAGATTTGCGATAAACTGTTTTTCGCTTTCTGGAGATTCGGGATAATGCTGACCACCGCCGATCTTCATCGCTTTTGTATCCGTAATGCGCTGTTTACCAATTTTCTCAAGCACAGAATCTGTGACTTGCTCACCAAATGCCCGATAGCTGGTCCACTTACCGCCAATCAGGCTTAAGACCTTGATGCCATTGGTTTGATCTTCTTTAACGCTATGATCGCGTGTAATTTGGCCTGTGGTTTTCGCTTCCTGGTATTCAAGCGGTCGTACACCTGAAAAGGTGAAAACGATTTGATCCTGAGAAATAGGAATTTCAGGGAACACAATCTTTACAAGATCAAGAAAATATTGAACCTCATCGGGTGAACAATTCGCTGTATCTGGATCTTCTATGGGTAAATCTGATGTACCGATGATGACTTTGTCAAAGAATGGAAGCAAGAGAACGATTCTGCCGTCTTTATTTTCGAAGAAAAACTCATTATTGCCAACAGCCTCTTTCAATATCGGGTTATCGACAATGATGTGAGACCCTTTAGTTCCGTAGATATACCTTGTTGTAAGTCCCAAGTTTTTATTTACATCATCAATCCATGGGCCAGTAGCATTGATTATGATTTTTGGTTTTACCGTCAGGGTTTGGTTTGCGTTGCTGTCTTGCAATACAACTCCATTTTCGTTTACTCCCTCCAGCGAGGTGTAATTCAGAGCCATCGCATTCTTGCTCGCTTTTTCTGCATCCAGAATTATTTCAGAGTTCAACCGTTCTGGCGAAAGCATCAAACCATCGTAATATTTGGCTGTGAACATCACATTTTTATTAATATGTGGATAACGTGCCAGGGTTTCTTTTTTATTGAAAAACTGGTGAGCCGGCACGGTGCGATTTTTTCCAGTGAAAGAATCGTAGAAAATCAAACCGATTTTAATGACCAAACCACCGCGTTCGGCAGGTTTGTCAAGCAAATTCAGGAATTTGAACGGAGCATTTAATAAGCCAGACCAAAATTTGAATATTGGTATTATGGTAGGCAACGGCTTTACCATATGCGGAGAATTCTGAATCATACGGTTTCGTTCTGCTACTGCTTCGCGCACCAGCCCAAACTCGCCATTTTCGAGATAACGAATTCCGCCATGCGCCATATGTGATGAAGTTGCTGATGTGCCAGAACAAAAATCAGCTCGGTCGACAAGCAAGACACTCACACCATTGATCGCCATGTCAAGGAACACGCCAGCACCATTTATTCCACCGCCAACGATTAACACATCAATTTCAGGGTCTTTTGCCAGCTTTTCAAGAATCTCATTCCGGTCCATTTTTTCATCCTTTATTTTTTTATCTGGTGAAAATTCCAATTAATTATAGTGTATATACATATTTATGAGGCTATTCTTAATATATTTTCAGGCTTACTCATTTTTTCAGAATCATAGGGCACCAATAATGATTGAAGAATCACAGGGTCAGACTCTTCAAGCCATTTCCATCTACTGCTTTCATCCAGAATGACTGGCATACGATCATGATATTGCGCCAAAAGCGTATTAGGGGTTGTGGTGATTAATGTACAGCTTCTTATCTCAGTGTTGTTTGAATCGCGCCATATCTCCCATAAGCCAGCAAAGGTGAATGGTTGCTGATCTTTTAGTGTAAACAAGTACGGCTGCTTTCGTCCACCCTCATCTTTCCACTCATAAAACCCATCCGCAGGTATCAGGCAGCGCCTTTTCAAGAATGGAACACGAAATGTAGGTTTTTCAGAAATAGTTTCTGCACGTGCGTTAAACGTCTTATAGCCGATTTTTGGGTCTTTAGCCCAAACTGGGACAAGCCCCCACCTATAAAGTTCTACTTTTCGGTTTTTCGAGTCGGTAACAACAGGCACAAGCGTACCTGGGGAAATGTTACGGTTTGAAACAAGTTCGCTGGGTATCTCACCCAGTCCCAACTGGGCGCGCAGCTCCTCCGGCTGGATCATGATTGTAAACCTGCCGCACATGGCTCACCTTCCTTTCAAAATCAAACTGAAATGCTATAGACCGCGTATGTGCCCAATGCTTGAGTTGCTCATCATCAATTCCAAAGGGATGGAGAACGCT
>JAGOVY010000089.1 GCA_018060515.1 Anaerolineaceae bacterium
TCCGCCCCCATTTGTCAGCCAAGATACCAAATGGATAAGCTGTTGCAATACCCCCGAGAAGTATGGCGAGAAAAATAATAATCGACGCCTGCCCGGTTTCGATTTTTAAGTAGTGTGTAATATAAATCAGGAGATAAGGGAAGAAGATTTGCTGGGCGATGCCCCAAAAACTTATGGCAATCAAAAGATAGAGCAATTCTTTATGCTGCCGCAGAGAATCCCACTTAAATGTGTTTACGATGCTTTGCAGGTAACTACCTGCCGGCTTTTCTTCTGGGTATTGAGGTTCTTGCAGCAGTAAAGAGGCTGCCAACCCGAGCAGAAAGACCATCCCGCCAACGATGTAGAAAAATGGGAAGTAACCGATAGCGTCAATGATCAAGCCCGCTCCGCCATAAACAAACAGTAAAGCGACCCATACAAGGATCTCGATAACCCCCATCACCTTGCCGCGGTTTTCAACCGTGGTGATGTCGGCGATATAAGCATGGAAAACCGCATCATTAGCACTTGAACCAAAAAATGTCATGATGCAGTCAAACAAAATCGCCATAAAAATTGCCATGCCTATCGGATGGAAGAAGGCGGCTGTTGGAAATAAGGCAGTAGTTATTCCCCATCCAAGATAGCCAATGAGAAGAAACGGTTTTCGTCCCCAGCGGAAGCGCATACGATCGCTCAGTGCACCGATGAAAATCGATGCCAGAGTCGCGGTGATGGCGCTGGCCGCTACCATCCACGAGATAGGGCGGGGATCAGGTGTGATGTTGTTGTAAATGAAGGTATTAAAGAATTGGTTCTCTACACCCCAGGCGATGGACCCAAGAAAACCAAGGATGATAATTGCCGTCCAAGTGCGTTTGGTGAGCATATGTCCTCCTCAAACATAGGCATAACTGATTTCAAAATCATGTGTTTAAATACAGCATGTATATGTGATAATTGTATATACAAAATAGAAAGTGGAGTTCGCCTGGCTTGTTTTTGAATGCTTTTTTACCATTTACACAGCAGGCATTGTTAGTATAAGTGGCAGGCAACCCGTTTTTGAGAATATTCATACTTACAAACTATAAATCTTGAGGTAAAAATGGACGTTTTTGAAAAGTGTCGAACCTATACAGCAGCCAAAGAAGCTATTGAATCCGGCATCTACCCATACTTTATTCCACTGAATGAAAACGAAGGCACTGAAGTGGTGTACCAGGGCAAACGCCTGATTATGATTGGCTCCAACAACTACCTGGGTTTATCCACGCACCCTAAAGTTCGCGAAGCTGCAATTGATGCAGTCAGGCGCTTCGGTACCAGCTGTACAGGCTCGCGTTTTCTTAATGGCACTTTGGCAATGCATGAACAGCTCGAAACCGAACTTGCTGCATGGGTAGGAAAAGAAGCTGCGCTTGTATTTTCGACCGGAATGCAGACGAATCTCGGAACAATCAGCTCATTAATTGGCCGAGATGATGTGGTAATCCTCGATAAGGATGATCATGCCAGCCTTGTGGATGGAGCGCGCCTGGGATACGGTAAGATCGAACGTTTCAGGCACAATGACCTTGACCACCTCGAGAAAGTACTCAAATCAATTCCCGATAATTTGGGGAAATTGTTGGTTGTGGATGGTCTTTTCAGCATGGAAGGCGATTTAGCGCCGCTTCCTGAAATGGTGAAGCTCGCAAAGCAATACGGAGCTCGTTTAATGGTTGATGATGCACATGGGATGGGCGTTATGGGTAATGGGCACGGCACATGCGCTCATTTTGGCGTGACCGACGAAGTAGACCTCATCATGTCCACCTTCAGTAAATCTTTTGCATCGCTTGGCGGGTTTATTGCCGGCGACGAAGACACAATACATTACATCAAGCACACCGCCAGAGCACTCATATTCAGCGCCAGCATCCCACCTGCCAATGCAGCCGCAGCGCTCGCTGCTCTGCAGGTATTGCGTGAAGAACCTGAGCTAAGCCAAAGGGTGAGGACAGTTGCAGAAAGAATGAGAAAAGGTTATACCGAACTCGGTTTTAACATCGGCAATTCAATTACTCCGGTTGTTCCCATTATCATCGGAGATGACGAAAAGACCTTCATCACCTGGAAAATGCTTTTTGAAAACGGTGTTTTTGTGAATCCGGTCATTTCACCTGCTGTAACCCCCGGCAGGCAGCTTTTGAGAACGAGTTATATGGCGACCCATACAGATCAACAAATGGATAAGGTTTTGAAAATCTTTGAGATTGTTGGGAATGCGATGGGTTTAATTTGATTTTCGGAATTTTCAGGAAACGTTTAAAACCAACGTCTCCTTTTAAAAACGATTAGCATTACAAGCGCCAGCATGAGCATCAAAAGGCAGATGATATAGAAACCTGCAGTATTTTTAGCGCCGGGGATGTGAATGAAGTTCATTCCGAACGCACCGGTGATAAACGAAAGCGGAAGAAAAACAGTCGAGACGATTGTCAGGGCTTTCATGATTTCGTTTAGGCGTAAATTAGTTGAATTCAAATAAATATCCAGCGTACCTGAAACGATATCTCTGATCGTATCTGCCAGATCTTGAATTCTTACGAGATGGTCATAAATATCACGAAAATATATCAAAGTCGGGGTCTTGATCTGCGAGAAACTATCGCGAGAAAGCCGATTCATCACCTCGCGTTGAGGGGTTATGATCCGTCTAAGTGAAAGAATGCTGTGTTTAATCGCCAGCAGCCGCTGCAGCGTTTCCGGCGTAGGTTTTTCCATCGCGCTGTCCTCAAGCCATTCGACTTCGGTTTCCATTGTGTCTATCAGCGGCATGTAATCATCAACAATCGTATCCAAAATTCGATGGCATAAAAAGTCGGGACCATTTTGCGAAAAACGCTCGTCAGACCAGATCAGGTTCCAGGTATTTTTTATTGAAGGCATGGAAGGATCGGTGTAACAGGTGACGAGATAGTTGGCACCGAGGAAGAGGTTTAATTCAAGCGAATGCAGATCTTCAAAACCATTGTTATGCGCTAACGCGTGCGTGATCAAAAAGATATATTTTTTAAAATCATCAATTTTAGAAACCTGGTAACCTGAACTAAGGCAATCTTCAATGGCAAGGTGATGAAATTTGAACACCCGATTGAGAATTTCCTGCACTTCTTCTTCGGTGACTGTTTCAAGGCTAACCCAAATAAAACCATGGCTGGAGTTAAGTGCCTTACGAATCTCTTCCGAGCCATGGATTTCGAGCGGTTTTTCGTTTGGGAGGATATGAACTGCTCTTATCATATCCTCAATTTTAATCCATAATGAATATTATGAGGGTCTCAAGAATTAACCTATTTTAGAAGATTCCCCAATCTGAGCCAAGTCCTTCTTCCATCATTGAAAAATCCCATGGATCTAATCCAAAATCAATGCCAACCTCACGTTCCAATACTTGTTCAGCCTTCTGCCGGGTTGATTCGAGCATGGCTGGCCCATAAGGACAAAACGGAGTAGTCAGGATCATTTTTACAATTGCGCCAGTGTCGTCAATTTTCACATTTCTAATAAGGCCAAGTTGGATGATATTCAGCCCTAATTCGGGATCAATTACCTCGCTTAGACCTTTTCTTAATTGGTCGCTTAATTCTGGATGCGAGCTGTCAGAGTCCCAGGCAGGACGGTTTGTACCAGGTATGGGTTTATCGGTCATTTATTTCTCCTTGGGAATGGAATGTTGGATGACATAAGAACAATGAGGGTCACCAGTTAAGATACACTTCGTTTTTGTTACAGGGGATGATAAAAGTGTACTGAATATGGTTTGATCGATGACGCAGACTTCTGGATGCTGCTGGCTGATATGGTAGAAAGGGCAGGCAACCTCGTTGATTACATAAACAGCGCCATTTTTCTCCCATTCAATGATGATTCCTTCTTGCGCTAAAAATGTTTTGCTTGCTTCCAATTTAGCTTCAATTGGCATTTTCTGGATGGATAACGCGTGCTTTTCAGAAATTTCAACAGCGATTTTTGACAAGAGCTTTTGCATTTCTTGTTCAGATAGCGCTGATTTCATTTCCTGCAGCAAATGGCTAACCAATTTGATATAGCGTGTAGGAAAAAGCTCGACTCCATTCTCTGTAAGAGAATATAATAGCCTGGGTCGTCCAATTCCATGTCTTTCTTCCTGAACGGTGACCAGGTTTTCAGCCATTAAGCTGGAGACGTGGTGGCGTACAGATACTGCATTGATTTCGACCGCAGCTGCGAGATCGTAAATCGATGATTTGGGCTTGGTTAATAACGTATGTAGGATTTTTTCTCTGGTACTCTTCATCTTTTCCTTTGCGGGCACCATTCTTCATGCTAACATGTCAGCTAATAAAATATAATCACGATTATACCTTATTTAATTAATATATAAGATAAATATGGTAAATATTGACTATGAATCGACGCTGTGCTATAATCCAGCGGATTAGAAAAAGAGAGAAATATCTACTTGTCGTTAAAGAAGGAATAAATGGCTGACTTAATCATCAAAGATCTTCATGTAAACATCGCAGAAAAAGAAATATTAAAAGGCGTTACGCTTTCAGTTGGCAGTGGAGAAGTGCATGCCATCATGGGGCCAAATGGCACAGGAAAATCAACATTGGCATATGCATTAATGGGGCACCCGAGCTACGAAGTGACGGGCGGCGAGGTTTTATTTAATGGGCAAGACTTGCTAAGTATGAGCACTGATGAACGATCGCGCATGGGTCTATTTCTTGCTTTTCAATATCCGATTTCGATCCCTGGCGTTACTGTAGCTAATTTTCTGCGCACAGCGGTTAATGCGCGCAGAAAAGCAAACAATCCTGAAGACAAGGGAATTCCTATTCTCGAATTTCGAAACCTGCTTAAAGAAAAAATGAATATTCTCAAAATTGATTCTTCGTTTGCAGGTAGATATTTGAATGAAGGTTTTTCAGGCGGCGAAAAAAAGAGAGCTGAAGTATTGCAAATGGCTATGCTCAAACCAGATATTGCGATTCTCGATGAAACTGACTCTGGTTTAGATATCGACGCGCTAAAAATTGTTTCTGAAGGTGTCAATCTGTTAAAAGAACAAAATGTTGGTATTTTATTGATTACCCATTACCAGCGCATGCTAAATTACGTAAAACCTGACTTTGTTCATGTGATGATGGATGGCCGGGTCGTCGAATCTGGCGGACCCGATCTTGCTCTGCACCTTGAAGATCAAGGATATACCTGGATCAAAGAAAAAATTGAAAATGCGAATGGAATGTAAAAAAAGAATAGATGGTGATTGGAGCTTTCAATGAGTAATGATCAGAAGAAAGACTTTCTTGAAAACTTAGGCGAATATCAGTATGGGTTTAAAAATCCCGATACTTTTGTTTACAAATCTGAAAAAGGGCTCAGCGAAAATGTTGTGAGAAACATTTCAGCGATGAAAGGTGAACCTGAGTGGATGCTGGATTTTCGGTTAAAAGCCCTAAAACATTTCCTGGCTCGGCCAATGCCTTCATGGGGAGCTGACTTATCCGATCTGGATCTTGAAGAAATTTATTACTATGTTCGTCCTTCGGATGAAAGCGGCAAGAACTGGGATGATGTACCTGAAACAATCAAAAATACATTTGACCGTTTGGGTATTCCCGAAGCCGAGCAAAAATTTTTGGCCGGTGTTGGGGCACAATATGAATCTGAAATGGTTTACCACAGCATCCAGGAACACCTTGAAAAACAAGGGGTGATTTTCCTTTCGATCGAAGATGGCTTACGCCAACACCCTGACTTGTTTCGGGAGTATTTCAGCACCGTCGTTCCAATTGAAGATAACAAATTCGCTGCGTTAAACTCTGCGGTCTGGTCCGGCGGTTCGTTTGTCTATGTTCCCAAGAATGTTATTGTTGAATTACCGTTGCAGGCTTATTTCAGGCTCAATATGGCGAATATTGGACAATTTGAGCGCTCGTTAATTGTTGTTGATGAAGGCGCTCGTGTTCACTATGTTGAAGGTTGTACCGCACCTCAATATACAACAAATTCGTTTCATAGCGGTGTGATCGAGATTGTTGTAAAGAAAGGTGCGCGTGTCAGGTACACTACTATTCAAAATTGGTCTACCAACGTTTATAACCTGGTAACTCAGCGCGCATTAGTAGAAGAGAATGGTACGATGGAATGGGTTGACTGTAACCTGGGTTCCAAAGTCACAATGAAATACCCTTCTGCCTATTTGATGGGACCCGGCGCGCACGGAGAGGTGTTGTCTGTGGCGTTTGCTGCAAAAGGGCAGGTACAAGATGCTGGCGCAAAAATGATCCACTTTGCGCCGAATACGAGTTCCAAAATTACCTCGAAATCAATCAGCAAAGACGGCGGTCGATCCTCGTACAGGGGATTATTGAAAGTAATTAAAGGCGCTGAAAACGTTCGCTCGAACGTAAATTGTGATGCTCTGCTTTTAGACCCCGAATCGCGCTCTGATACTTACCCAACAATTGAAGTCGACGAAGAGGATGTAACCATCGGACATGAAGCTTCAGTTTCAAAAATTGGCGAAGAACAACTCTTCTACCTGATGAGCCGCGGCTTAACCCAGGAAGACGCCACTACGATGGTAGTTTCCGGTTTCATTGAACCGCTTGTAAAAGAATTGCCGATGGAATATGCGGTTGAAATGAACCGTTTAATCCAATTACAAATGGAAGGATCTGTCGGGTAACTTAAACGCATATTGGACACTGATAATGACAGATAAAACAATTACTTTTCGGAAATTTTCGCAAAAAGTTTTACCGCAGCCTGATTTATCGGTTGCTCCGGTTATAAAAAATACACATACGCAGGTTAAACACTACCGCGAAGCAGCCTGGCAGAACTATCAATCAAAGCTGATCCCGACCACGAATGAGGATGAATGGCGCAGAACCAATTTGAAAGGCGTGGATTTTGCTTCTCTCAGGCTGTGGGATGATGTAAAAAACAATATCACACTACCTGCCGCACCAGTTGGAAATACAACAAAAAATCAAACGGCAAATACTATCTTGCTCACACCTGATTCAGCGAAAATCTATTTAGATACATCGTTGAGTGAAAAGGGCTTGATTTTTGACACCTTGGAAAACCTTGAAAAACAAAAGCCTGAACTGATTGAGAAAATTATCTCAAGGCTTAATGTACAAACACTGCCGAAATTTTCAGCATTGGCTGGCGCAATCGGTTTTAAAGGCATTTACCTCTACATTCCCAAGAACTTGAACGTTGAAGTTCCCTTAGCGAGTATGTATTGGGCACCGGGCAACGGCTTTGCACATTCTTTGCATCTTTTTGTCTACCTCGATGAAGGTTCCTCGGTGACTTATGTTCACGAATCTTCTTCACCTGCATCCACGGCCGGGAGTAGCGACTCGGTTTTCTCCGGCTTGATAGATGTTTACGTCGGCACTGCGGCTCACTTGAATTTTGTGGAACTCCAGTCCTGGGGAGAAAATGTGATCAACTTTACCCGCGAAACCGTGGAGGTCGATCAGGACGGCAGCATTGATTGGATATTTGGCGCACTTGGCAGTAAACTCACTAAGAATTATTCGGCACTGTCTCTCAGCGGAAAAGGCGCAAATGGGAAGATGTCGGGATTTTATTTTACCGATAAAGATCAGCACCTCGATCATGATACTCGACAGAACCATCTTGCTGCCAACACGACCAGTGATTTGCTTTTCAAAGGCGCACTGCTTGACCAAAGTCATTCAGTTTGGAAAGGGATGATTTATGCTTCTCCTGAAGCGGGGAAGACTGATGGATATCAATCCAACCGCAATTTGATCTTAAGCAGGCAAGCCCGCGCAGATTCAATACCAGGCTTGGAGATCCTAACCGATGACGTGCGCTGCACGCATGGCGCTACAGTCGGAAAAATTGATGAAGAACAGGTTTTTTACCTTCAGAGTAGGGGATTGTCTCGGGGTGATGCAGAGCATCTGATTGTAGAGGGCTTTTTCGACCCTATCATGCAACGCATTCCATTTGAAGAGATACGAAATCGATTCCAAGATTCAATCAAGGGAAAAATGGAAAGCATGCACGAAAGGTGAGAATTGTTGGTTATGATAAAATCACCTAGAAGAATAATCTCAATTATGAAGAGGCAAAAATGAGCCCGATTCCATTTATGAAACCCCCCGATGATGAGTATGAATATCAGGTAGGAATGACTGTCGAAGTCATGTGTGATCACGACAAAGGCGGTGAAAGAATTCGGGGCTGGCTGCGAGGAATTGTGGTTCAGGTGGATCCCAAAATGGTCGCTGTTCAATTCCGTTCCAATGTGTATTTGACAGATGGCTGGATGGTGCCAGACCATATTTTATGGTTTCCACAGAAATCAGCCATGGTGAGGCTACCGATTAAAAAAGGTCAAACTCAATTAGAGACATCCAAATAGGTCAAAAATGTCTGACGGTGGTGATTTTTCCAATAGTTTTCATAATTTAAAAACCGATTTTCCTGTATTGGGGAGGAAAATTCATAATAATTTTCCTCTTGTCTATCTCGATTCTGCAGCTACATCTCAAAAACCGACCAGCGTGATTGAAACGATGGCCGATTATTACCGGAAGATGAATGCAAACATCCACCGCGGTGTTCATACG
>JAGOVY010000164.1 GCA_018060515.1 Anaerolineaceae bacterium
ACCTTGACTCTTCTCTATTTGAGATACCACAAACAAAAATGCTCGCAGGCGACCATCCTGTTCCAGGTGAGGGCAGCCTGCTTGCAGGGTTGGAAATTCAACGGGCAGTTGAAGGATTAAATAAAGAAGATCTCGTAATCCTGCTGCTATCGGGCGGTGGTTCCTCTTTAGCCGCGCTGCCGCAGGCTGATATATCCCTGGCAGATATGCAACATTTGACTAACCTTTTATTACGTTCTGGCGCGAATATCACTGAATTGAACACCGTACGAAAGCATTTGGATGGAATTAAAGGTGGAGGTTTGGCGCGCCTGGCTTTCCCGGCAAGTGTGGCTGCTTTAGTGCTTTCTGATGTAATTGGCAATCACCTTGGAGTGATTGCCTCTGGTCCAGCGTATCCGGATGAGACTACTTTTGATGACGCACTTGCAATTCTCAAGCGCGTTGAAACAATCGGCCTGATCCCTGAAAGTATTCTCCGGCATCTTCAAAATGGTGCGAGAGGCAATGTACCTGAAACTTTAAAAGCCGACGATTTGATTGCCAATAATGTGTTCAATAAGATCGTTGCCAGTAATGAAGACTCGTGTGCAGCGGCTGTGGAAAAAGCGAAGGAGTTTGGTTTTTATACTGAGGTCATTTCCAGTAAGCTTATCGGAGAAGCTCGTGTTGCTGCAAGACAAATTGTTTCAGAGCTTAATATGAGGAGACATTTGCAACCGCCTTTTTTGCTGGTTTGGGGAGGTGAGACAACGGTTACTGTTACTGGCAATGGCAAGGGAGGGAGAAACCAAGAACTGGCGCTTTCAGCAGCAATTGAGATGGAAGGAATGGAAAACACATCCTTAATTACACTTGCAACCGACGGAGAAGATGGCCCAACAGACGCTGCCGGCGCGATTGTGAGCGGAAACACATTTACACGTGCATGTAAAAATGGTTTGAACCCGAAGGAATTCTTAAATAATAATGATGCCTATTCTTTCTTCAATCAGCTTGATGGTTTGATAAGAATCGGACCAACTGGCACAAATGTCAATGATTTGACATTTGTGTTTCGTATTTAAACTGTTGCATAACGTGCTTTAATCGAAGGAATCAGATAGTCGTCAAACGCACGCTGCTCGTCATAATCCGGCTTCCAACCCCAATCGCAGCTTGCAGCGCTGTCATCAACATCCGCCGGCCATGAGTCAACAATTCTTTGGCGGGCTTCATGGGGTTCAAATGTGACTACCGCGGTTGGAAAAGCTTTTACTACATGCTTGTAAAAATCTTCAGCGGTCGGGCTAAAACTGGTGACGTTGTAAACAAGCTGGCGTAAATTCTCCTGAGGGGCTTCGGCAAGCAATAGTAACGATTTAATCGCATCAGGCATCACCATAAATGGCAAGGTGGTGTCTGGTCGAACGAAACAGTTATATGGTTTGCCCATGGCAGCAGAATGCAGCATCTCCGGTCCATAATCGCTGGTGCCGCCCGTTGGGGTGGTGATGGATGAAATCAACCCAGGGAAGCGCAAGGCGCGAAAATCAACTGTGTTTTTCATTTCATCGACAGCCAACTGGCGGTAATGGTAGTGGTAGTACCTGCCAAGATGTTCACAATAGAGTTTATTGCAGCCATACATCGTAATGGGTAAGCACCATTCGTATTCTTTTACTTTCGCAGATTTCATTTTCTTTTCAAGGCTGGGTAACCCATAGGCGGCGATGGAACTCGGATAAAGAAATTTTACTGGTCGTCCCTGCCATGAAGATTGGTCAACAGCCAGGCGCAACAAGTTAAGCGTTCCTTCTACATTTACTTTGTGGGCGGTTTCTGGGTTGTATTCCGCTTTGGTAGAAAGGATGGATGCGAGGTGGAAAATGGTGCGAATATCATATTCAGCTACGATTCTTCCAAGCAGCGTATTGTCGAGGATGTCACCCTGAATGAACTGCTCGCATAAAGGTCTTAGAGATTTGTCAAGCGGTTGAACATCAAGGGCGAGGATTTTGACATCCGGCTGTTTGCTTAGATAGGTGATTAATCCATGACCAATTTCACCATTTGCTCCGGTGATTAATACTACTTCTTTACGCATTGAAGTCTCCTAATTCTCTAAGATTAATCTCGTATAAGCCTATTATATAAAAAAAGTTCTGGATTGCTCCAGAACTTTTATTTGATTTATGCGGTTATGGGTTGTTTCTTGTTGAACCAGGTTTTCCATTCCTGCTTTTCCCAGACCACCAGCAGCGGGGCGGCGATGAAAATGGATGAATACGTACCGCTAAGGAGTCCGACGAGTAGAATAATGGAAAACTCGCGCAGGGTCACGCCACCGAATAATGCCAAAGCAAGCAGCAAGAACTCAACAGTCATCAATTGGGTATTAATGGAGCGCTGCAAGGTTTGCACAATGGAGTGGTTTGCCAAGGTTTCGAAGTCGAGTTTGCGGTGAATTTTGATATTCTCGCGGATTCGGTCGAAAACTACGATCTTATCCTGAACTGAAAAACCGATCACTGTAAGGAGCGCGGTAAGGTACAACGAGTCAATCTGCCAGCCGAAGAATTGTGCACCGTAACCGGTCAACGCGAGGACGATGAGGACATCATGAAT
>JAGOVY010000016.1 GCA_018060515.1 Anaerolineaceae bacterium
TCCCAATACCATACAAAGTTTCATTCAGCCTGTCTTCTTGTACAATTTTTTCGAGAACGTCAGGTGCGTTATCACCCATCCATTTGGCTAAAGTTGGGCCAAGGTTAAAGCTCAACGCACTGAAATTGCGTTCTTCTACATTTGGTCTATAGCAGGTAGCCAGAGTTTCTTCATTCCAATTGGAAAATGGAGCAGCCCCTGGTTCTTTGGGGATGATGCCGGTAAATGGATTTTCACGCGGGGGTTGGTAAAAATGGGCATGAATGCAAAAACTTGGCTTCTTCGTCATTTGGATTAGCTATTCCTTGTCAGAAAATCGATTTTATTCTTGAACCGTGAGGGTATGAGACCAAACTCGCGCGGTAGTGTATCCAAACTTGTGATGCGATCCACTGCGAGATAATCCAGCCAGTAAATAGAAAGTGGAAATTTGGGATAAACCTGATCCAGCCATAAAGTTAATCGCCTTAGAAAATCAGGGCTCGCGGCAACCAACTTACGATTGACTCCGGTTTGTTTCATGATGATTTTTACAATTTCATGGTAAGACAAGGTTTCAATACCACCAACGGAAATGACGCGATTAAGCATTTTCTCATTTCCTTGAGCCAGAAGCATGCAGGTAATCAAATCATTAATCCACAGGGGCTGTAACAATGCAGCTCCATTAGCCGGCAGCAGGTACACGAGCGGAGAAATTCTAAGTGTACGCACAATTGGAACAGTGAATTGATCGCCCTCGCCAAAAACAACCGCGCTGCGAAAAATCGTATAGGGGATGCCGCTATTGATAATCCAATTTTCGGCGATTCCTTTAGCTTTCATAACCGGAAACGCAGATCCCCGATCAGCGCCGATGTGGCTTAGGTAAAAAATGTGCTTCAAGTTCGTGTCACTGCAAGCCCTCATCAAAGTTGCGGTGCCATCAACATCAATTTGGTTGAGATCGGCTTTCAAGCCGTAACGCTCCGCACCAGCCAGGTGGTACACCATGTCAATGCCCTTCAGCGCCGCCCGCAAACTACGCTGGTCCGAAAAGCTGCTGACCGCTACCTCAACCGAAATCCCTTTCGGGAAGTTTGGAGATTTTTTCGATGGGCGCAGCAGCACCCGAACCTGCTCACCTGCACTTGCCAGAGCACTGATCAATGATCGTCCAACAAATCCTGTTCCACCAGTGACGAGGATCATAACTTCAGAATTATAGCAGATGAATGCAACGCTAGATTGGCATGTATTTTGCAACAAACGTAGTGGTGTAAATAGCGTGAATGGAGAGATACTGATGGGCGTCAGGGTAAAAAAATCAAGAGAATTAATTACACAGCGGGTGGGTTTTCATTATTTTCCTGACACCGCGCACTATACTAAGAAAGACCTTGCTACCTGGCTGCCGATCCTTAAACAGCTCAAGGCAAGCTGGCTGGTGCTCATCTCAGAAGCAAACCGCGCCATTCCTGAACATTTTATAGCCGGTCTCATGGCTGCAGGCATTACTCCGCTGATTCAATTTCCGCTTTCTCTGCCCAATTGTCCATCTGCAGCCGAAATGAAAGCACTCCTCAGCGCTTATTCCCGTTGGGGAATTAAGTATGTGATTTTGTTTGACCGGCCGAACGATTTGGCAAGTTGGACAGCGGCAGGCTGGGTGCAGCAGGACCTGATTGAACGCTTTGTGGATCGCTTTCTGCCATTAGCAACCCTGGCGTTACAGACAGGCCTCACTCCTGTGTTTCCGCCGCTTCAGCCAGGCGGCAGTTATTGGGATTTAACTTTTCTAAAACAGTCTTTGCAGTCCATCAAACGCCGCGGAAACCTGGACCTAATCAAAAAAATGGGGTTGTCAGCATTCGCATACACTTTCAACCATGAGCTGGAATATGGTACTGGCGGACCGGAAGTCTGGAAAGGGGCGGTACCGTATGCGCAAAACCCGGGGATTGAAGATCAACGCGGATTCAGAAATTACGAATGGTTGCAGTCTGTTGTACGAACTTTCATCAGTAAAGACCTCCCAGTGTTTTTGCTCGGTGCAGGAAATATGGAACAAGGCGTTCCCTACTCTCCTGAAACACATGCAGGTGTATGCCTTAACATCCTCGAACGCCTCAAAGGGTTAACCCCTGCCAATGCGATTCCCGCTTATGTAAAGAGTTGTAATTTTTCTTTTCTAAGTGTTGCTGAAGACTCTCCATACTCAGCCTGCGCCTGGTTCAAATCACAAGATGATCACCTGCCAATTGTCGATTTCCTTCTCGCCAGACCAGAAGAAGAAGTAGCAGCAGCAGCAACTGTCATTCAGCCTGAAACTATTTCGGGTAACGTTACTGATATGCATGAACCGATTATTTCAAAACCTGAAAACACTCACCCAATCGAGCACTACTTATTGCTGCCGGTGTACGAATGGGGTATCGCTGATTTTCATCTTGAAGTGACCCGTCCTTTTATTCAAAAATATCAACCGACGATTGGTTTCTCGGCTGCAGATGCAGCCTTGGCGCGTAAAGTTACAGTAATCGGCGGTGAACAAACATTTTCAGATGCGGTATTAAACGGATTGCGTGCGAGCGGTTCGAATGTCGTGCGCATCAGTGGTGATGGCACTAGTATTGCAACTCAATTGGCAGAGAGGTAAATGATGAATTATCCACCGACCCCGATACAGATTCCCCACACGCCGATCAGCGCGAAAACGCCTGTCTTAAAGGTTCTCGGTCTAGGCGGCGGCGGTCAGAACGCCGTTGAACGCATGATTGAGCTTGGTCTTGGAGGAATTGAATTTTACGTTGCGAATTCTGATGCACAGGTCTTGCACACCAGCCATGCAAAGGAAAAGATTCAGCTCGGGCGCGCAATCACCCGCGGACTCGGTGCAGGCGGAGACCCCAAGATTGGTGAGGAAGCCGCAGAAGAAAGCCTTGCAGAACTCACCCACGCCCTTACTGGTGCGGATATGGTTTTCCTTACCGCAGGTATGGGTGGCGGAACCGGAACAGGTTCCATCCCAGTGGCAGCGCGTGTTGCCCGCTCACTTGGCGCGGTTGTTGTGGCCATCGTTTCCATGCCTTTCTCATTTGAGGTCGGCCGGCGCCAGATCAATGCACGTGCAGGGCTGGCAAAACTTCAAGAGTTCACCGATACACTCATTTGTGTACCTAATGACCGTTTATTACAAATTGCCCCAACCAACTTACCGCTAGAAATGGCTTTCAGAATGGCAGATGATGTGTTGCGTCAGGGTATTCAAGGGATTTCAGAGCTGATCACACAGCCTGGTTTAATTAATGTGGATTTTGCTCACATTCAGAATATGATGAAGAGCGGCGGTGGATCACTGCTGGCAATCGGTACAGGTCAAGGCGAGAATCGCGTTAATGATGCTGTCGAACATGCACTGCACCACCCAATGCTTGAGTCTATTGATCTGTCTGAGGCCACTGGCATTATTGCGAACTTTACAGGCGGCAACAATCTTTCCTTCTTTGAGGTGGTTCAATCGTTGAACTCACTTCATGAGAAGACGGGTGGCACAGCAGAAATCATACCGGGTATTATCTGTGATGACAAAATGGAAGACCGCGCACAGGTAATCCTTGTGCTTACCGGTATCGGAACTGCGGTTTTTGACCCAACTAAAGCAAAACCAAAGCGCCAGGAACCTGTTACCACGAAAGTATTTGAAGAAAGAGTTGAGGTTAATTCCGCAGCAGATTATGGCGCCAATCCTCAAGCTCGCATCGAAATGACAGTTCCACAATCTGAATTGGATGTGCCCGCCTTTATGCGCCGGCGCAACTAGTGAAAGGATTAAGATGGACGCAAAACTAAAGAATTCGGTTTGCGCGTCGATTTATCGGCAGTTTCCTGAAGTCCGCGGTGTTTCTCCACAGGTAAAATCTCTCCCCGCGGGTAAATATCAATTTGTCTTCAACGCCAAGGTGAAAACTGAGGATGGCAAAACACTTACCCGTACTGTCAGGGCTGTCTCAGATGAGAATGGGAAGATTCTAAAGCTCACCACATCCAGGTAGAGGTAACCATGATTGCTAAATTTGTAAACACGATTGAATTAGGTTTTTGGAATCTTTTCATTACCTTATTGTCACGCTCCAGCGTTTTTCGCGCAATTATTCGCTCCACTTATCTCATATCACAAGACAAAACAATGTTGCGGAAAATTGCCATCATCGTACTGATCTGCTGCGCGGGTCTTGCCAGCGGCTTGGTAATTTTCTCTGTTTCGCTTATCGCAGCTTGAGTTTCATCATCCCCTTATGATTCACCATAGCTTCAGTATTCGGTGATGGGGATTGTTAAAGTTCGAATCCTACTCTTTTCAATCGCGAAAAAGTAGAATATTTTATTATCTACACAATTGCCACCAAACCCTAGCCCTATAAGCCTTGAAAAGATTTATAAAGTCGGAAGCACTGAAAACATCATAAATTATTCGCTGACATTTGAATACTCCATTCGCCAAGCTTCTGAAGGTATGGTAACCCAGCCAGGGTGTCTGTGGCATTCGTCTCTCCTTCAAATTCTTTCACAAGGTTCAGCACAAGGGATGATATAATCACGTCCTCACAATAAACGAAATCAAGAAAGCGAGTAACAAATGAACACATCTGATGGTCTGAACAAAGTTAAAGGTGATCTGGTCGTTGGGTTGGTTTACGAATTAAGAATTGATGGCGAATTGATCGACTCATGCGAACAGGACGATCCCCTGCTCTACATTCAGGGACATGGACATATTGTCCCTGGCCTTGAGCGTGAGGTTGAAGGCATGGCCATTGGCGAATCGAAGAACGTGTTGGTCAAAGCAGCGGATGGCTACGGCGAGTACGAAGAGGATGCCTTTATCGAGGTTCCCCGTTCGGAGTTTCCAGAAGATGTTCCGCTCGAACTTGATATGGAACTGGCTGTTGAAGATGATGAAGGTAACGAGATTTCTGCATTTATTGAAGAAATCACACTCGACAAAATCACACTCAATTTTAATCACCCGCTCGCCGGTGACGACCTTGATTTCACTGTAAAGGTTGTTTCACTGCGCTACGCCACTGAAGAAGAGCTGGAACACGACCACGTGCACTTGGACGATCACGACCACAGCTAAGTAAATAAGGCAGCCGAGAGGCTGCTTTTTTCTCCAAACAGGAATGATATTCTGAAATTTGCACCAAATCAAAGGTGATTCTGTGTATTTACCGACCACAATCGAAGAACTCAACCAAAGGAACTGGGATAAACCCGACATCATTCTGGTAACCGGTGATTCTTACATCGATACCCCATTCTCTGGCACAGCCGTCATCGGCAGGGTTTTGCTGGCTGCGGGTTTCAAAGTCGCAGTTATTGCTCAGCCAGAAACAAACAGCGCTGCAGACATCAGCCGCTTGGGCGAACCAGCCCTCTTTTGGGGTGTTACTGGCGGCACAGTTGATTCAATGGTGGCAAATTACACCGCAACCCTGCGCAAGCGCAATTCAGATGATTTCACCCCGGGCGGAATTAACAACAGGCGTCCCGACAGAGCCGTAATTGCCTACACCAATCTAATCAAACGTTACTTTAAATCCACCGTACCGATTGTGTTGGGAGGAATTGAGGCCAGTTTACGACGCATCACGCATTATGACTATTGGACTGACCGTCTGCGCGCTCCGATTCTCTTTGATTCAAAGGCAGATTACCTGCTTTACGGCATGGCTGAGAACAGCGTGGTAGAGCTGGCACAGGCGCTCCGTTCCCACGCATCTCCAACCAGCGTACGCGGGCTGTGCTATCTGGCTAAAGAAGCCCCTGCAGATTACCTCAAACTACCGACCTTTGAAGATGTGACCGCCGACCACATCGCTTTTATGCAGATGTTTAATATTTTCTACCACAATAACGACCCCATAACTGCTCGTGGTTTGTATCAACAAAAAGGCGATCGCTGCCTGGTACAAAACCCGCCAGCGTTTAACCTGACAGAAGCTGAATTAGATAGGGTTATGGGGTTCGACTACGAGCGCGGTCAGCATCCTTTCTACGAACGAGAAGGCAAAGTAAAAGCGCTCGATACCATCCGTTTTTCCATCCCCACTCATCGTGGCTGTTATGGTGAATGTAATTTCTGCGCCATCGCAGTTCATGAAGGGCGAACAGTTGTATCGCGCAGTGAAAAATCCATTCTGGATGAAGCGTTGCGCATGACACAACACCCAGATTTTAAGGGAATTATCCACGATTTGAGCGGTCCAACAGCGAATATGTACGGATTCGAGTGCCAAAAGAAGTTGAAATCTGGCGCATGTGAAGACAAGCGCTGCATTTTCCCTGATATTTGTCCGGTTTTACGCGTCGACCATTCCAGGCAGATAAAGCTCCTGCAGCAGGTGCGAGCCTTGCCAGGGATCAGGAAAGTTCATGTCGGTTCGGGTATCCGCTATGACATGGTGCTTAAAGACAACACCTGCGGCATGGCTTATCTCGGTGAGATTGTCAAACACCACACCTCAGGTCAATTAAAAGTTGCCCCTGAGCATACCAACCCGGCAGTTCTAAATTTGATGGGTAAACCTTCGCCAGACCTCCTGCTTTCATTCCGCGAGAAGTTCATGGCGCTGTCAAAAAAAGCGGGCAAAGACCAATACCTGAGCTACTATCTCATCGCCGCCTACCCTGGCTGCAGCGAACAAGAAATGAGATCTCTGCGAAAATTCACCTCAGGTAAATTGAACGTCAGCCCCGAGCAGGTGCAGGTTTTCACCCCCACCCCATCTACCTACGCCAGCGTGATGTATTACACTGAAAGAGACCCTTTCACCGGTGCGCGCATATTTGTTGAAAAAAACCTGCACCGTAAAACAGCACAGAAGCTCATCATTACCTACAAACCCGCCGGAGATAAATCAACCGAACCATCCAACAGAAAACCCGCCAGTGCCGGTTCTAAAGCAACAACCAACAGAAAACCTACCCGAAAACCATCTAAATCTCCGAAATACACGTCCAATGGCTGAAAAAGAGCAAGTCCGCTTTTATATCTCGTGCCCACCAGGGTTGGAAAACTGCCTGGCGGCTGAGTGCAGCAAGCTTGGACTGAACCAGCCCATTAAGGACAACAGGCCGGCGTCTATCGCAAATAAAATAACGCATGATGAACTTGGAGGATTGGAGTTTTCCGGCGAGTACACCGATATTTATCGCTGCAACCTCCACCTGCGAACTGCCAGCCGGATTTCCGTCAGGCTCGGAGAATTCTTTGCCGCTGCCTTTTCTGAATTGCGCAAGAAAGCCTCCCGTCTTAACTGGGAAGCCTTCATTGTCCCTGGGCAGGCGGTCAATGTGTCGGTGACTTGTCACAAATCACGTCTCTACCACTCCGATGCAGTTGCCGAACGTGTTTTGGCTGCTATAAACGATCATTTTGGACACACCCACAAACCAATCGTATCCAGCCCACATGGTCAACTCATTTTGGTTCGACTTGTGAACGACCTCTGCACAATCAGCATCGATAGTTCTGGCGACTTGCTGCATAAACGCGGTTACCGCCTGGAATCAGCCAAGGCGCCGCTGCGCGAAACACTGGCTGCCGGGATGATTCTGCTCTCTGGTTGGCAAAACCGCGTTCCCTTGATTGATCCGTTTTGCGGCTCTGGTACGATTCCTATTGAAGCGGCATTAATTGCAACTCACACTCCGCCAGGCATCGCCCGTGAGTTTGCATTTTCAAAGTGGCCATTATTTGAAGAATCAGCCTGGCAAAGTATCCTCCAAAATGCCAGGAAAGCCATCATGAAAAATAGCCCCACTCTGGCAGGTTATGATCGCGATCAGGGGGCGATTCGCGCTGCAGAAAGCAATGCAGCCCGCGGCGGTACGAGAGGAATGATATCTTTCACGCACCAACCGATTTCAGAATTGAAGCCCTCCGCAGAACCTGGATGGCTGATTACCAATCCACCGTATGGCGTGCGCACCAACTCAAATCGCGACCTTCGCGACCTTTACGCGCGCTTCGGTTCCATTCTGCGCCTGAATTTTACTGGCTGGAATGTAGGGATTTTATCTTCTGATAAGCGCCTGGCGGGAAACCTTGGTTTGCCAGCGCCTGTCAGCACGATAAACCTTATCAATGGTGGTCTACCGGTTCAGTTCCTTCTTTATCACCTTTAAACATCCACACAGCTGCACTCTGCAACTTCATCTTCAATGGGGTTAATAAATCGTTCTATGCTAAAATGACCCTGTCAGACAAATAGAAATCATTCACAGGAGTTGAAATGGAGCCAATTCGTGTTCTACAATGGGGGCTTGGTGCGATGGGCAGCGGTATGGCGCGCCTGATTTTGGAAAAACCTGGTTTGAAAATTGTCGCCGCGGTTGATTCACGTAAGGATTTTGCCGATAAAGATCTTGGCGAGGTTCTGAAATTGGATCACAAACTGGGAATTCAAGTTTCAAGTCAGCCTGAATCAGTGCTCGATAAAGAAAAAGTTGACGTTGTCATCATCGCCACAACCTCGTGGTTAACCGAGCAGATTGCTGATCTGAAAAAGATCGTGAATGCGGGCATCAACTGTATTTCGATCGCAGAAGAGCTCTCAGATGCTTATGCACAGAACCCTGAATTGGCAGCTGAACTGGATGCCTTATGCAAAGAAAACAATGTCACCCTGCTGGGAACCGGCGTGAACCCTGGATTCGTGCTCGATTTGCTGGTTGTGGTCATTACTGGCGGCAGCCACAACGTCGAACGCATCGAAGCTTCGCGTGTGAACGACCTGAGCCCTTACGGACCCACCGTTATGAACTCGCAAGGCGTAGGGACAACCCCTGAAGCCTTCAGAGCCGGCATTGCAGACGGCAGCATCGTGGGGCACGTTGGCTTCCCTGAATCTATTCACATCATCAGTGACGCTCTCGGCTTGGGTGTGGATCGGATTGTCGAAACACGGGAACCCATAATCAGCAGTGTTCACCGCGAGACGGCACACGTTATCGTTGAACCTGGAATGGTTGCAGGTTGTGCGCACACCGGCATCGGTTACCGGGGTGATCAAGAAGTCATTCGCCTGATTCATCCTCAGCAAATTCACCCGCATCTCGAGGGTCAAGATACGGGGGATTACATCCACATTTACGGTAAACCTGAAATCAATATGGCGATCAAACCTGAAATCGCAGGCGGAATTGCAACCATGGGTTTGGCGGTAAACATGATCCCCCATGTTTTTAACGCCTCACCAGGTCTTAAGCGTATGATTGATCTGCCTGCTCCTGCCGCCTTGATGGGCGAAAGTGCGTACAAGAGAGCCATTTAAACTTATTCCCTTCGATATCGAGGAGGTCGCTTATGAGTGGAGTTCCTGTTGGTACCTGGGTGGAGATTGAGCAAATTGTGCTGCAGCCTGAAGCACGCGCTGCGTCGCTCCCCGAAGACACACGGCGGGTGCCTTATGTACTTAAAGTTTCAGGTTTTCTGCTTGATGGAGCCGAGCTCGGCGAAGAGGTAAGAATTCGCACCATCATCGGCAGAGAACTCACTGGTAAATTGATTACCATAAATCCCAGCTACGAGCATAATTTCGGTAAAGTCATCCCCGAGCTCCTTACCATCGGCACGGAGTATGAGAAATGACCTCAGTAGACCTCTCATACAACGCCGTGATGGCGCGTAAGAACGAAATTATGAAAACCTCGATGGGGCTGGATTACGATGAATACATTACCAGTGCAATAGCGTTTGATTATGAAGGCATGATGCGCGATACCGGTTACTCGATGGACGACATCATCCGCATTCAAAGTGAAACGAAGGTCGGCAACACCCCTCTTTATGAATTGCGCAACCTCACCGATGCCGTCCGGCAAATTTCTGCTCCCGGAAAAGGCGCCACCATCCTGGTAAAAGACGAGGCAGCCAATGCCTCAGGTAGTTTTAAAGCCCGCCGCGCAGCCCTCAGTGCCTTTGAGGCTGTAAAAAAGGGATATACAGGAATGATCGCAGCCACAAGCGGCAACTATGGCGCTGCGGTCGCCTCTCAGGCCGCACAACGCAACTTGAAATGCATCATCGTTCAAGAAGTTTACGACAGCCGCGGCGTCGGACAACCGGAAATTATCGAGAAAGGCCGCGCTTGTGAAGCCTACGGAGCCGAAGTACTCAAGCTCACCGTCGGACCTGAGCTATTTTACATGTTGTTGCGAACGCTCGAAGAAACCGGCTATTTCAACGCCAGCCTTTATACCCCGTTCGGCATTCGCGGGGTTGAAAGCCTTGGCTTTGAAATCGCAGAGCAAACCCGCGCCAGATTCCACCGTGACCCCGATGCCGTTGTAATTACCCATGCCGGCGGCGGCAACCTCACCGGTACCGCGCGCGGTTTACGCTATGCGGGTTGCGAATCTACTCGCATTGTTGCCTGCTCGGTCGATTTGCACGGATTGCACATGGCTTCTGATCATGATTTCAACCGAAAATCTTTTACCACCGGTCACACCGGTTTTGGTGTACCTTTTTCCACCTGGCCTGATCGTGTGGATGTACCGCGCAATGCAGCCCGCAGCTTGAGATATATGGATGAATACCAGCTCGTAACTCAGGGAGAGGTTTTCTACATCACCGAACTTCTCACCAAACTTGAGGGTCTTGAGCGCGGTCCAGCAGGAAATACCAGCCTTACGGCAGCGGTTTCATTGGCGCGCCAGATGGACCAAGACCAATTAATCGTCGTGCAAGAAACCGAATATACCGGCGCCGGAAAACACCAAAGCAGTCAACTTACGTTCGCCCGTGAAAATGGCATCGAAATCCGGCGCGGCGATCCGGCAGATGATGTCCCTGGGAAGTCCATCATCATTCCGCAGCGTTTGGAGCAAATACACGGTAAAGAGCAGGATATTGACCGCTTACGCCTGGAATATCTGCATAATGCCGCCAGGCTGCTTTCGCCCAAAGACTGGGTTGATTCTGATTTCGAATTTTTAGCAGCAGATATCAAAAAGGATATCTCCTGGATTCAGGAAAATTTCCTCCTTTTGTTAAGTTAATACACATTTTTTGGAGTGGAAAAAATGGAAGATACGCGAATTAAGCATTTTGAACAGCGGCAAAAAGAGTTAAACACGCTGAGCGATGAAGAACTGCGCTCTCGTTTTTGGCAGCTATGTGATGAATTGGTTGAGCCCATTGTTTCTCTTGCCCACAGCCATACCTCCCCCTCCATCGAGAGGTCGGTGCTGCTGCGCATGGGGATTGACAGTATCTCATCGCATGGTGTAGTTGACCGCATCCTGGAGGCGGGCTTATTAGGCAAAGGCGCCGGTCATGTGGTTTTAAAACTCTCGCAAAAAGAGAACATTGATTTACGCGCCGCTGCTGCATTAATCCTTGAACAACCAGGCGTTCTGCAAGGTTTGTTTCAAGAGGCAAAGGGGTAAACCATGGCAAAAAATACTACTCCCCTTGACCCAAACAAGAAGTTGGATATCGAATTAATCCTCGAAGGCTTGGAGGATTACCACCCCGTGCGTAAGGGCTGGACTTGGCGCAGCATTCCCACTGAGGGAATTGAAATGGGGCCTTTCCATTTCCGCGACATGTCTCAGCCATTAAAAAACAGCATCGGTTTACCGGCTTCTAAATACTTTGAGCACATTGACCCGCAGCCATCGTGTGTGGTGACCACAGAAATCGCCTCTGGCCGCTTCGAAGACGATATTCGCCGTATGCGTATGGCAGCCTGGCACGGCGCTGATCACCTGATGGTCATCCGTACCACTGGCCAAAGCCATATTGACGGCTTGATCGAAGGCACGCCTGAAGGTGTTGGCGGGGTTCCCATCACCCGCAAGCAGATTCGCGCCAGCCGCAAAGCCTGCGACCAGATAGAAGAAGAAGTCGGACGTCCAATCAATTTCCACAGTTATGTATCCGGCGTTGCCGGACCAGAAGTTGCAGTTTTATTCGCCGAAGAAGGCATCAACGGCGCTCATCAAGACCCACAATACAACGTGCTCTATCGTAACGTGAACATGTACCGCTCATTCGTTGATGCGGCTGAAGCAAAAAAGGTGATGAATGGCGCCGGAATTTTCCAAATAGACGGTGCGCACAACGCCAACGCCACCGCCAAAGCTGGCTGGCTGGTGATGCCTGAGTTAATCGTCCAACACGGCATCAATTGTGCCTTTTCTGTAGCTGTGGGCATGGCTCACGATCTCATCGGGCTTTCCACCGTGCCGCCCAATTCACCTCCGGCGCCGAAACTTTGGTACGACCTGCCCTACGCAGTTGCCCTGCGCGACTTCTTCTCCGAATTCAAAATGCGCGCGCAGCAGAATACGCGTTACATCGAAGCGGATATCGAAGAAGCCATCCGCACGCACACCATCGACACGCTGATTTCCATGCTCACCAGCGCTGATATTCAGAGCACAATCACACCTGATGAAGGTAGAAACGTCCCCTGGCATTACAATAATATCCGCGGCGTACAAACCGTGAAGCAAACCTGGGCGGCTCTTGACGGTATCAAAGAGTTGCTTACCCTCAATAAAGAGGGGCCAATGGGAGATATGATCCGCGACCTTAAAATCCGCGCGGTGGCTTTTCTCGAAGAAGTTATTTCAATTGGCGGTTACTTTGCCGCGGTTGAAAAAGGTTACTTTGTCGATTCAGCCAAATATCCTGACCGCAACGGAGATGGAATCGCGCGTGACGGAGCAGGCGGTGTAGGTGCAGATTCGATTATCGAACGTGATTCCGATTACTTCGCGCCGGTGTGCGACCATTTTGGCTACAATCACCTGCCTGAAGGACTGAAAAATCCCTGTGATGCCATCGACGGCTGTACTTTATGCAAGCCTGAGAAAATTGTATACATTGATGAACTTGATGCCGAAGACAATTGCGACCAGCGCCTGAAAGAAACCTACGCCTACCGCAAAGGCGGCAAGATCAAACCGGAGGCAGAATGGGCGGGAGACGGCACCATCCTGACTCAATTCTTCGTTCCGCTGCCCGAGGATTACGCGCGCGAGTAT
The DNA here is from genome assembly GCA_018060515.1 of Anaerolineaceae bacterium. Lineage (GTDB taxonomy): Bacteria > Chloroflexota > Anaerolineae > Anaerolineales > Anaerolineaceae > UBA6107. The sequence continues at coordinate 13,045 of JAGOVY010000016.1, forward strand.
GGTGTCGAAATGGCAAAGAAACTCGGGCTCCTCGATCCGGAAGTTATTAACATCCAGGTAATGCACCCTGCCGAAGGCTGTTTCGTTGAAGTAAAAGGGAAGGTTGGCTTTGACATCGAACTCTCAAGCCTCAAGATTCCTGTTAAAGAGGTCATTTTGGATGAAGATGTTCTGCGTGAAGCCGTCAAGAAAACACACCTCACCGTGGTAGCCGGGACAGTCGGAGAAGACGAGCATAGCGTCGGATTGCGCGAGATTTTGGATATCAAGCATGGCGGTATTGAGAAGTATGGTGTCAAGTACCATTACCTCGGAACCTCTGTGCCAATCGGCAAACTGGTTGATGCAGCCATTGAGACCGGTGCGCAGGCAATCCTGATCTCAACCATCATCAGCCACAACGATGTTCACCGCGCACAAATGAAGAAACTCGCCGACCTCTGTATTGAACGCGGCATTCGCGATCGCATCATCCTGATTGCCGGCGGCACACAAGTGAATGCTGATATGGCCGCTGAAACAGGTTTGGATGCTACCTTTGGTCGAGGGACGAAAGGACTGCAAGTTGTTAATGCCATGGTCAAGATTTTACAAAAACGGGGCGTAGTCTAACGCTTCGTAAAAGGTGTCATTTGTCCGAGCCTATCCGCATTCTAACCATCGAAGTTGGATCAACAATTACCAAAGTCAATGGTTTTGCGCGCTCAGTTGACGGTCGATTGCTGCATAAAGCGCAGGGGTTTGCCCCAACCAGTGTGGCGCAGGGTGATGTCATGTACGGAGTCAACCTGGCACTCGATCAAATCAGGATCGGGTCAACTTCGCTCGATGCGCAAACCGAGGTTTTTATCAACAGCTCAGCTGCCGGCGGCTTGCGCATGACAGTGCATGGCCTAACCTATAACATGACGGCCCGCGCAGCGCGTGAGGCGGCGCTGGGAGCGGGAGGCTTGATTAAGAAAGTAACCGCCGGGTTATTGGATGAATATGAACTGGCAGATATTCGCGAAATCCATCCCAATATCATTTTACTTGCCGGCGGCGTGGATTATGGCGAGAAAGAAACCGTGCTCGAAAATGCCCGCCGCCTCGCAAGCCTCAACCTGAAAGTCCCCGTAGTTTACGCGGGAAATGTCTCGCTGCAGCGACCAATCAGCGAGATTTTTCGCGAGCATGATCTCGAACTCTTGCTGGCGACTAATGTTTTCCCCGAAGTGGACAGTCTCAATATCGAACCCCTGCGCAAAATCATTCACGACGTTTTCAACCGCCACATCATCTACGCACCTGGTATGGGTCGCCTGAAAGAATTAACGCCGCATGCCATTCTTCCCACCCCCGGGGCGGTATTGCTCGGCAGCGAAATGTTCGCCGAAGCCTTGGGCGATTGCCTGGTCTTCGATGTCGGCGGGGCGACCACCGACGTTCACAGCATCACCAACGGCAGCCCTGAGTGGGCGCCTAAGCTGCTGGAACCTGAACCCCGCTCAAAACGCACGGTTGAAGGCGACCTCGGAGTTTTCATCAATGCGAAGAACATCGTCGAAAGTGTGCAAGATTGGGAAAGCGAAGATGCACTCATCCACTTGCGCGCCATCCCACAAACTGAGAAAGAGCTGGAACTGACACATTGGCTTTGCACCAAAGCGATTGAAATCAGCGCCAGGCGGCATGCCGCCGTGGTGCAAGACCTGTTCACCCCCACCGGCAGAAAACAAGTGGTAAAAGGCAAAGATCTAACCGCGGTGAAAAGGGTCATCGGCACTGGCGGCGCCCTCACCCGCATCACCGGCGGCGAGGCTATCCTCGCTCACATCTGTATCGGCGCTGGCAAGCACCTCCTGCCCCAACCAGGTACCCCCATCACATTGGATAAAGATTACCGCTTCTCTGCCTTAGGCACACTGGCACAGTGTTATCCTGAAGAGGTAAAAGCAACCTTCGTGGATTGGATTGAGAGTGAAACATGATGAAACCCTCTACCCCCCGCCTTGAACAATACCCAGAGCGAGTGGCTGAAAACGCGCGCGCGATTTTCAGCCTCTGCCACAAGCACGGCATTGCTGTGGCCAGCGTGGGCAAGGTTATTTGTGCCCAACCTGAAATTATGCGCGCAATCGCGGCTGCCGGTGCTGATATGCTGGCCGATTCACGCCTTGAAAACCTCGCTTCTCTCAGAGAAATGGGGCTCAAGCTCCCCTTGATGCTGCTGCGCATTCCCACTCCCAGCCAGGTTGCAGAAACGGTGCGCGTGGCTGATATTTCACTGGTCTCTGACCTCGAAACCATCGTCAAACTCGCCGCTGCCGCCAGCGCTAATGCGGTAATCCACAAAGTTATCCTGATGATTGACCTTGGAGACCTGCGCGAAGGAATTTGGCCTGATAAGACGATTTCAACCCTGAGGCAAATCATTACTTTGCCCGGTATAGAAGTGATTGGGCTGGGCGCCAACCTCGCCTGTTATGGCGGCGTCATTCCAACAACGGAAAAAATGCAGCAGTTGATTAACTTACGCGACAAGGCTGAAGCCGAATTAAACATTGCCCTGCCCGTACTGTGCGGAGGCAACAGCGCCAACCTGCCCCTTCTCGCCGCAGGCGGTATGCCCTCGCAAATCAATTTGCTGCGTATCGGTGAAACCATCATCCTCGGGCGCAACGTGCTCGACCGTTCGCCCTTCCCAGAGACGCGCCAGGATACATTTCGTCTGGTGGCAGAAATCATTGAAATCGAAGAAAAACCATCCGTCCCTATCGGCGAGCGCGGACAGGACGCTTTTGGCGGAACCCCGCAATTCATCGACCGCGGTTTACGTAAGCGCGCCATCTGCAACCTCGGCCGGCAAGATACCGACCTTGAGAATATCGAACCTGAAAACCCGGCGATCATCGTGCTCGGAGGCAGCAGTGATCACCTGCTGCTGGATGTGCATGATGTAAACCCACCGTTAGCGGTTGGTGATGAAGTAGCGTTTTTACCAGGCTACAGCGCCCTCCTGGCTGCCAGCACCTCCAGTTATGTGGAAAAAGTTGTGATTTTCAAAAACTCAGAATAGAAAGAAACTAAATGCTTTATCAAACTCATGCATTAATCCACCTGGGCAATATTCGCCGCAACATTGAAGGCATACGCAGCCGCGTGGGTGAAGAGCGCAAGATTCTAATCGCGGTTAAAGCCAATGCCTATGGGCATGGTGCGATGGAAGTTGCCCGCATGGCAGAGCAAATTGGCGTTAATTGGCTTGGAATTGCCACCGTACCTGAAGGAATCCAGCTTCGAGAGGCAGGCATCAAGCTCCCGATCCTCAAATTCAACCCAGCTTTCGCTGAAGAAATGGAAACCTCTGTCAGAAATGAAATCACACTCACTGTTTGTGCGCGAGAAAACATCATTGCCCTACAGCAAGTTTGCCAGCAGTTGTCAACAATCGGAACGGTGCACCTCAAAGTGGATAGCGGTATGGGGCGCATCGGGGCTTCGCCGGCTGAAGCGCCGGAATTGGCGCAGCTTATCAGCGAGCATTGCCCTAACCTTCGTCTCGAAGGAGTTTATACCCATTTACCTGTAAGCGATATGCAGGATAATGCCTACACGCATTCCCAGATAGCCGATTTCAAAACCATTGTGACTGCCATCGAATCCGCCATCAAGGCCAAAGTTCCGCTTGTGCACTGCGCAAACTCTGGCGGCGTGCTCGACTACCCCGAAAGTTGGCTGGATATGGTGCGCCCGGGCATTATGATTTACGGTTATTACCCTGGCAATCGGTCCAGCCACAGCATCGAGCTCCATCCTGGTTTAAGCTTCCTTACGCGTGTATCCTTCAAAAAACATGTCAGGCAAGGCACCCCAATCGGCTACGGTCAAACCTGGACTGCACCAGAAGATACATGGATTGCCACCATTCCTGCAGGCTATGCCGACGGGTTCAACCGCCTCTTTTCAAACAACGGTCGTGTCTTAATCAATGGGCGCGCTTACCCAATAGTTGGCAGAGTCTGTATGGACCAGTCGATGATTAATCTCGGCCCTGAAACCGAGGTCAATGTTGGGGATGAGGTAGTGTTGATTGGACGTAGCGGCAGCGAAGAAATCACAACCTATGAATGGGCGGAAAAGCTCAACACCATCACCTATGAAATAACTTGCCAAATCAACCAACGCGTTCAGCGGATTTATGATGCTGCCTGAAAACGCCGATACCCATTCCTTGGTCAATTCAAACCCTTTCTCGCAAGCACCTGAAGAGCCAACACGTATGAAGCATCAATCCTTCTGGCAAAGGTTGAGCGAAAAGGTGGAAAGTCTGCCAACATGGCAGATCCTCCTCATCGCTGCCGTCATATACATCCCGCTCGCTTTCCTTGGCTTTGGCAGCGACAGCGACTCTTTAAGCGTTGCACGTGTTGGGCAGCATTATATCGAAACGCTTGATTACGTACCCTCCCGCTTGCCCGGCTTTTTTGTGCACGAGCTTTTCGTTTTCATCCTTAACCTTCTAGGCGGCAGCCTGCTTTCTAACTTGGGCAGTGTTGCCATGGCATTGATCACGCTGGCATCGTGTCGAAAATTATCACAAAGCTTACATGTCCCCCATGCCACCTTGCTGACCATCATCATGATGGTGCAGCCCTTCTTCTGGGTCAGCGCCGCCAGCACGATTGATTACCTGTGGGCGTTGGGTTTTGCTTTGCTTGGTTTCAACCTACTCTTGAAAAGAAAATACACCCTGGCATCTCTTTCGCTGGCGGCTGCCATCGGTTCTCGGCTTTCAACTATATTGGTGATTGGCATCTTTCTGGTGTTTCTATTTTTCACCTATCACGACATGCGCCGCAAACTCCTTCTGACCACTCTGGCAACCGCGGTGATTGCTTTCCTCTTTTACATCCCGCCAATTGACTTCCTCGAATGGGATATGAGCCGCTGGTTGGTATTGAGCACCGGCAACCCCGAGCTCTGGACGCCCCTGCTCAGGCTTGGCCGCTTTGCCTATAAAAACCTCATGTTTTTCAGCCTGCCTGTGATCCTATGGGGAATTTGTATGGTTTCCGGTTTACTTCTTAAAAAAGAAAAGCCCATCCACTTCCGCGGCGATGGGGTTTTCTGGCTTTCTGTCTCGGCCATCCTCGCAGTGCAGGTGCTGTTTTTTCGCTTTCCAATTGAAATGGAATACCTGCTCCCATTACTTCCATTCTTTCTCATTCTCACCGCTAAGTTATTCCCGAATAAATTTTGGCAGCTGTGGCTGCTCTTAGCTTTGGTGCTGCTCTCTAACTTTATCTGGATCAATCCGGCCCGTTCCATTACACCTAACCAAACCAGCGAGGTCATTTACGGTTTGTGGTTGGAACCAGGCTACCTGCTGCAAGACATCGCCGCGCGCCTGGCGCAGATCCATCCCTGAGCTTTCTTCTGTTTGCAGCCGTCGCTAATGCAGATTTCAGACTGCCAGAATACAGACTGAAGTACCAGCCATTTATTCCTCCAATTCAAGTAAAATACAATCAATCGCAACACAATCTTTAATTCAAGGTACCTAAAGATGAATTCTTCAACCGCCACTGCTGTAGCACATCCAAACATCGCGTTCATTAAATACTGGGGGAATACAGATGATGTATTGCGCTTGCCGCAGAATGGCTCCATCTCAATGAACTTGGCTGGTTTCAAAACCCGAACCACCGTAACATTCGATAGCGGGCAGCAAAAAGACCTCTTTGACTTGAATGGAATCCGCCAGAGCGGAGCGGCATTGGCGCGTGTCTGCCAGCACCTCAACGTCATTCGCGGAATTCGCGGGTTTTCTGCACCTGCTCATGTTTTCAGCGAATCCAACTTCCCTGCAGATGCCGGAATGGCCTCATCGGCTGCGGCTTTTGCCGCGTTAACGGTTGCTGCAGTGCGCGCTGCTGGCATAGAAATGAGCGAAAAAGACCTCTCCCGACTCGCCAGGCGGGGTTCCGGCTCTGCCGCACGCTCAATTCCTGCGGGGTATGTAGAATGGTATCGTGGTGAAGCAGACGCCGATTCTTATGCCCTTACTATTGCACCGCCAGAGCACTGGGGGCTGGTAGATTGTGTTGCAATGGTAGATTCGGGGGCAAAAAAAGTCGGTTCAAGCGATGGGCATCGCCTGGCTGAAACAAGCCCGCTGCAGTCTGCGCGAATTGCCGATAGTCCGCGCCGGCTTGAACTCTGCCGCACAGCCATTCAACAACAAGATTTCACATTACTGGCGGAGATAATCGAATTGGACAGCAACCTGTTGCACGCAATTGCCTTCACATCAACGCCAACCATCCTTTATTGGCTGCCTGCCACCATCAGCATTATGCAAGAAGTCCAGGAACTGCGCCGCACAGGAACCCCCTGCGCTTTCACTATCGATGCCGGACCCAATGTGCATGTGATTTGCCCGGTGACAAGTGCAATAACCGTTCAGGAGAAACTAAGAGCGATCACGGGGGTGAGTGCAGTACTAATGAGTGGCGCAGGGGAAGGCGCTCATCTTGTTTAGATTAGTTCTGCCTATTTCTCCGTTCAAACACCCCTTCACCGCATTCTCCCCTTCTCTTGACTAAATTCTTTGGTTATAATAGAGTTAAGCGTCCGTAACATTTAAGTTTATGTAATTGATTGTATAAGGAGGTGTCATTCGAGTATTAATCTGCACCAAGCACGAAGAGTCAAAAATATATTATGGAGGAGATACTAAAATGCGTAAGTTATATGCCGTTTTAGGGGTTCTAATTGCTGTAACCATGGTGTTAAGCGCATGCACCACCCCAACCGCAGCACCAACAACCCCCCCTGTCGTAACCGAAGCACCAGTTGTAACTGAAGCTCCGGTTGTTGAAGAAACCTACGTCCCAACAACTGATCGTAAGGGTGGTTGGTTGGATCAGATCGTGGTTTCAATGGTCTCATCTGATTCTGCGATAACACAGATTCAGGCTGGCGCCATTGACATTTACGCCAACGGTCTGTCATCAAAAGACCTGCCCGCGATTCAGGAAGCCGATTTAAGCTATTCCACCGCCAGTGGTTTGTATTACAGTTGGATCTTCAATCCGGCTGTATTTGCTGATGAGAATGTCTTAAATCCCTTCTCAAACCGCAAAATCCGTGAAGCCACCAACTGGATGGTTGACCGCGATTACATCAACCAGGAAGTCTTCGCTGGTGGCGGTCTGGCAAAATTCTTCGCCATCACCACCCAATTCCCGGATTATGCCGACCTTGCTGATGTCGCGCGCAAACTCGAATCTTACTATGCGTATGATCTCGAAAAAGCCCGCGGTATTATCACTACCGAGATGGAAGCTATGGGCGCTACCCTCGTTGACGGAAAATGGACTTACAAGGACAATCCTGTCACTCTTGTGTTCATCATCCGCAATGATTCCGATAAAACCCGTATCCCCATGGGCGATTACTTTGCCAATCAACTGGAAGAAATTGGTTTTACTGTCGATCGCCAATACAAAACCGGTGGAGAGGCTTCACCTATCTGGATTTCCTCAGATCCCACTTCTGGTTTGTGGCACCTTTACACAGGCGCCTGGAGCGCCACAGTTCTTGACCGCGATCAGAGCAATATCTTCCAGGAAATGTACTTGAATTCCAGTGCACAGGGAATCCCCGTTTTCTTGCAGAACGTCTCTGATCCTGAGTTCCAAGCGCTTGGTGATCGTCTGGCTGTTGCAGATTTCTCAACAAGAGAAGAACGCCGTGAAATGATGGCCCGCGCGCTTGAGTTATCCCTTCAGGATTCACTGCAGGTATTCCTCATCGACGGAAAGAACTTCATCCCCTACCAAAACAATATCATCGCTACCTCTGACCTTGCTGCAGGTATTGAAGGCGCTGTAATTTGGCCTCACACCCTTCGCTTCAAAGATCAAGAAGGCGGCACACTAAACTGGGCTACGCAGTCTCTCTTTGGAAATGCCTGGAACCCGATTGCTGGCTCAAACTGGGCTTACGATCAAGGCGTTATCCGCGCTACCCAGAGCTTCGACGTAATGTACGATCCCTTCACGGGTCTTGTGTGGCCGATGCGCATCGAAAGCGCTGACGTAGTCGTTAAAGAAGGTCTGCCGGTTGGCAAAACACACGACTGGGTCAACCTCGAATTCGCTGCTGAAATTCCTCTTCCTGATGACGCATGGGCTGATTGGGACGCAACCAATCAGGTATTCCTGACCGTTGCCGAAATGAGAGGAAAAGTTGAAGAAGCGCAAGCCAAGGCTGCAGCAATTGAAGCTGCACAGCCAGAAGTGGACGCCAAGCGAGCTGAACTCGTTGAAACCTTTGTGACCACTGACGTCAGCCCCGAAGCCCTCACAACTGTCACCAACGAATTTATCGCATTTGCTGCGGAAAAATTCGCCATGGAATGGGACGTGACTGACTTCCTCGCTGCTGAAGTTGCCGCACAGTCAGAATACATGGCTGGATTAACCACCCCTGAAGAAATCAAAGCCGAACTCGATTGGTGGTTAGGTTATGTGGTTGATAATACAGACCCCACTGCCGAATTGAGAAATGTTGCTGCCCGCAACTATGAAACTTCACTGCGCAAGACCGTGGTTCACTATCCTGCTGACCTCTTTGAAACCGTCAAGTGGCATGATGGCAGCAATCTTTCAATGGCTGACATCGTCATGGGAATGATCATGACCTTTGACCGCGCCAAGACAGACAGCACAATCTATGACCCACAGGCCGTTCCTGCTTTCTTACCCTTCATGGAACAGTTCAAAGGCATGAAGATCGTTTCGACCGATCCTTTGGTCGTTGAATACTATAGCGATACCTACTCACTCGATGCCGAACTCAACGTTCCGACAATCTTCCCGACATACAACTTTGGTGAAGGTTCTTGGCCGATGATGGCAATCAGCAACACGGTTGATGCCAATGCAGAAGCCGCCTGGTCTGGTGACAAAGCCAACGCCAACGAAGTTGAACAACTCAGCTGGATTGGTGGACCGACACTGGCAATCCTTGATGCCGCACTCGACAAAGCCATCGCTGAAAACACCATTCCTTATGCCCCGACCCTTGGGAATTACCTAACTGCAGAAGAAGCCGCAGCTCGCTATGCAGCGGTTAAATCCTTCTATCAGGAAAAAGGTCATTTCTGGATCGGCACTGGTCCCTACTTCCTCGACAAAGTCTTCTTGACAGAAAAAACACTGACCTTGTCTCACTTTGCAGATTATGCTGATTACGCTGATCGCTGGGACGTCTTTGGTGTTCCGAAGATTGCTGATGTTGAATTAGATGGTCCAGGACAGGTTACCATTGGTCAGGAAGCTGTCTTCGATATCTTCGTAACTTTCGAAGGTGAACCATATCCTGCTGACGAGATCAATTTTGTAAAATTCCTGCTTTATGATGCCACCAACCAGATCGTTAAAGTTGAGCAGCTTGAAGCCGTGGAAGATGGTCTCTTCAGAATTACCCTTGATGCTGCCACCACTGGAGCACTTGCCGCGGGTTCAAATAAAATTGAAGTCGCTGTTGTGCCGCTTCCAGTAAGCCAGCCAACCTTCGATACGATTGAATTTGTTACTGCTCCATAACAAATAAATCGGTTTAGCAGTTCAATATTGGATTGGGGCGAGAAACTCTCTCGCTCCAATCCTCTACTTGAGGTAACGATATGACAGCAGAAGTTCAGAGTGCAGAAATCCTTGAAGTTCCAAAACAAAAATTCACCGACACAACTCTTTTTCGCATAACCCGCTATATGGGCGGCCGTTTGGTCAGCCTGATTTTCACCGTTGTCGTTGGTGTCTATCTGACCATCTTAATTGCCAATATGGGCGGGTATGTCGATGAAATCATGCGAAACGAGATTAAAGAACGCGTGAATATGCAGGTTGCCTCCATGACCGCCAATCAAAATGTCTCTACTGAGACGAAAAAACAAATGGCAGCCCAAATGATAGCACTTGAAGAACAAAAGCTTGGTCTTGATACACCTTTTGCAATCAGGTCTTTTAAATATCTCTGGAACTCGCTTCGGCTGGAATTGGGCAGCGCCCAGAGAATGGTCAGCGATTCAGGCTCGCGAACAGTGCGCTTAATTATCCTGGAGAGGTTGCCCGCAACGCTTCTTCTAATGGGGACTTCGCAGTTGTTCCTGTTTTTTATCAGTGTCTTTCTTGCTCTCGGACTTTCTCGATCATATGGCAGTTTTTGGGATAAACTGGTGATTACTTTATCGCCAACATCCTCCGCACCACCTTGGTTTTACGGTATTTTCCTTATCTTGATTTTTGCGGCAGTTTTAAAGATTCTGCCTTTTGGCGGCATGATTTCTGCGCCGCCTCCTGAAAACACGCTCGAGTACATTGGCAGTCTGCTGGTTCATATGATTCTCCCAGTGTCTTCTCTTGTACTTGCCTCATTCTTCATCAGTATTTACACCTGGCGCACTTTCTTTCTTATTTATTCCAGCGAAGATTACGTCGACATGGCAAAAGCCAAAGGACTCCCCAGCCGTGAAATTGAGCGGCGTTACATCCTCCGTCCAACACTCCCGACGATTATTACCAATTTCGCGCTGCTCCTCATCGGTATTTGGACAGGCGCAACGATTACTGAAACTGTGTTCTTATGGCCTGGAATCGGTCGCACGATCTATGAGGCGATTGGGCTTTACGACACCCCTGTTATAGTCGGTACAACCATCATCTACGCCTATTTACTGGCAATCACAATTTTCCTTTTGGATTTCATTTATGCATTAGTGGATCCCCGAGTTAGCATTGGGAGTGGGAATTAACAATGGACAATTTTAAGAAAACCCTCTCAGAAATCAGGCGCTACCCTTCTGCCATACTTGGTTTAGTCATTGTTGCTTTATTAATCGTGCTGGCAGTTTACGCTGTAATAAAAATTCCGTATTCGCAGGCAATTTATTTATGGCGAGGCGGCGAGCAGGTTTGGTATAAAAATCCAAAAAACGTCCCCCCCAATTGGGTAAATTGGTTCTCAAAAGAAAAATTACCCCGTTCGTTTGCCGTCACCGTAGGCGAAGATGGAATTACAAAGGAAGTCATTCAGGTTGATAAAGAAATCTCGAAAATCAATTTTTCGTATGCTTTTGATTTCAACTACGATGCTCCTCCTCAAGAAATGTTCCTGTACTTGTCTGCAGATTATTTACAGAAACAACCATTTGTATCTATACGAATGGTGACGCCGGAGGGACACGAAATCCGTATCAGCGATTTCGGGGTGAGCCATAAACAAACATTCCGCTTCACGCAAGAGAAGAAATTAGTCCGCAGACTTGGCGGTTTAGATCCGATGGTGGGGATCTTTTCTGTGGAAGGGTCTGATCCTCCTGTCCCGCTCAAAGGAACATACCAGATTTTCATTGACGGTTTAGCCTACGAAAAAGACGCCGACCTGGATGTTGAATTCGTCTTACACGGTAAAACATATGGAATTGCCGGCACAGATCACCAACGTCGTGACTTAAGCGTTGCTTTGCTGTGGGGCGCGCCTATCGCCATCGCTTTCGGTCTATTGGCTGCAATCGGCACCTCCATCCTTTCGATGATTTTTGCAGCCATCAGCGCCTGGTACGGAGGCTGGATCGATGGCACAATTCAACGAGTCACCCAGGTCAATATGGTATTACCCTTCTTAGCCATTTTGATTATGGTGGGTACTTTTTATTCACGCAGTATCTGGATTATCCTCGGCGTGACAGTGGCATTAAGTATTTTTACCGGTGCTATCTTAACAGACCGCGCAATTTTCCTGCAAGTGAAGGAATCTCCATACATCGAAGCCGCTAAAGCCTATGGCGCCAGTAATTCGAGAATCATTTTCAGGTACATGATTCCCAGAATCATTCCTTTATTGATTCCTGCCCTTGTTTCCGCCATTCCCTCTTATGTTTTTCTGGAAGCTTCCTTGGCGGTCCTCGGACTGGGTGATCCTGTTCTCCCGACATGGGGCAAGGTGATTAACGACGCTTTCAGCAACGGTGCCCTGTACAAAGGTTATTATTATTGGATTCTACAGCCTGCGGTTTTACTAATGATTACTGGTTTGGGTTTTGCCATGTTAGGGTTTGCCCTTGACCGTATCTTCAACCCAAGATTGAGAGGTATGTAGGCATGGAAGAAAAAACACTGCTCGATGTAAAACAGCTTAAACTCTATTTCAAAACTACCAAAGGGGTTGTTCAGGCAGTAGACAAAGTTGATTTTAAACTGTCAACCAATCAAGCATGCGTGATCGTAGGTGAATCAGGGTGCGGTAAGAGCTCCATGGCAAAAGCAATTTTACGTCTGCTGCCAAGAAACGTCGCCGAATATTCCGGAGAAGTTTTCTTGAATGGCAAAGATATCATGAAGCTGAATGATGAAGAATATCGCAAACAAGTTCGCTGGGTTAAGATGTCGATGGTGCCCCAGGCAGCTATGAACGCATTAAACCCAGTCCTCCGAGTTGGAGACCAGGTATCAGAAC
>JAGOVY010000017.1 GCA_018060515.1 Anaerolineaceae bacterium
CAAAACGGAACTTCAAAAGTTTGAATAACACCAGTGACAAGCAGACCCAAGGTAATGATACCCATAGATTTCTGCGCATCGTTAGTGCCATGGCTAATGGCTAAACCGACCGAGGTGACAACCTGTAACCTTTTAAAAAGCCCGTTTACTTTTGGTGTGCTTTTCCAAGACAAAAGATAAACCAGGTTCGCCACGAGAACGCCTGCAATCAAACCAATCACAGGTGATGCAAATAAAGAGATGAGGACTTTGATCACACCGCTCAGTTTTATCGCATGGAAACCGGCGCCTACCGCAACTGCGCCGATGATGCCGCCGATCAAAGCGTGAGAAGAACTGCTGGGAATTCCCATAATCCAGGTAAGAATATTCCAGGCAATTGCGCTTAGTAATGCAGCAATGAGCACCTCAATCTTCAATTCACTCGCCATAACAATTTCTTCGCCAATGGTAGTTGCCACTGCAACACCAAATATAAATGGTCCGCTAAACTCAGAAATCGCAGTTAACGCAAGCGCTTTACGCGGTGATATAGCCCTCGAGGAGATCATCGTAGCAACGATATTTGAAGAATCGTGGACTCCGTTTAAGAAGTCGAATACAATCGCCAAACCGATAAGGAGAATAAGGCCAACTGGCATCAATACCTCGCTAGGTTGTCTTAACTACGATATCTGCCAGAACATTGGCAGCTTCATCACCGCGGTCTGCCGCATTACTCAGATGGCGGTAGACTTCGCGCAATTTCATCACCCGAACAATTCCTTCAATATCGTTTACCCCATTAAACATGTCTGCCAATGCTTCACGGTACACATTTTCAACTCGGTTTTCAAGCGCCTTGGCGCGCTGAGCGTGCTCCGCTGCCACCGCGGGATGATCCTGCAATTGTTCAACAGCCTTCCAAAGTTCAAATGCAGCATCAGAAAGCAAGGAGCAGATCCGAATCATATATTCGGTTGTGTCAACCTTCAGGATCTCGATTTCCGTCATCGTGCTGTATGCATAATCAATGATGTCATCAATTGCACGAGACAGCGCAAAAATATCCTCGCGATCATACGGAGTGACAAAGGTTCTGTTCAATTCATCAATTAAGATACGGCGGGCTTCATCTGCTTCCTTTTCTTTCATGGTCAACTCATCAGCGATCTGCTTTACGGGAGAAGCGAGGTAAGCCTTCAACAAGTCAACTCCCTCATGCGCCAGCCTTGCTTGTTCGTACATCAAATGAATAAAAACATTACGGCGTTTTTTAAATATCTTTAACATTTTTCCTCTTTTCTAAATAATTTTTTCCACGCAGCCGGAAAATTCCAGGAACTCGATAGCTCTCGCAAGCGAGTCGCTGCTCGCTGTCTTATCAACCTCAATTGTTCGGTAAGCGTCGCGCGGAAGATAACCCGCGAGGCGCACGAAGTCTACCTCACCGCTTCCGGGGGGCTGATGGTCGATAATGCCAATAACATCATGAAAATGAACACCCACAATTCGTTTAGCAAAACTATCCAGCCAACGATAATAATCAAATAAGCCAAGCTGACTGAGTACCTGTAAATGACCGATATCTAAATGCCAACCCAACCACGGTTGCTTGAAGTCATCGAGGAGAGCATTCATTTCATCGTAGTCTGGTAATTCGTAATAGTGAAACCGGTTTTCGAGTCCAATGGATAACCCGCTGCCATCAGCAAATGCCGCAATTTCTTGCAGGCTAACCCTCAAACGTTCAAGATGAGGCGCAGCTCTTAGGGCGCGATCCGCTTCAACTTGATGAAGTAATGCCTGGTAATCTTCGCTATCTTTTAACCCTGTCCGGTAGAGATCGCGCAGCTGATTATCTAATGAATGGTCGCCGGCGATCCTGCCGGGGTGCACCACAACATGCCGTGCATGCATGCGAATGGCTTGGTCAATAGTGCCTTTAACCACATCCACACCTCGGTGGCGCAAACTCTCATCCAATGATGTGATCTGCACATCTGTTCGTTCAAGTTCTTTTGCAGGGATGTACGCCGGGCACGGGTCATGCAAGGAGCCTATAGAAAATCGATCGAGGTCAAGGCTTTTAAAAACCTCCGGGGGAATTTGGTGATTTAATTCAAAACGTGCAAACCCCACACGCCGGCCGGCTTTAAAGAAATCATCTGCTGTCTGCGTATCTTTGTTCCACCACATGGTTGAAAGTGCTGCGTCGTATAAAACATCATATTCGCCGTTGCATTCTTTTTCATTATCCTTACCAACACGTATGGGGAGGTAATCCAGTAATTGGCGTAAATCACTAATAATAATATCCGGCTGCATCATTTCATCACTGAGATTTATTTCGGTCGCGCTGTTCTGCAGCAAAATCACCAGGGCATATCCCGCCTCGCGCGGCCCCACCACATCCCGCCAGGGGTGATCGCCAACATAAGCACATTCATTTGGGTGTAAACCGCATTCATGGGCTGCGTTTACAAACAATGAAGGATGCGGTTTTCTTTTCCCAAATTCAGGCGCGTGCAGCATGATTTTAAACATGTTTTTGAGCTCAGGAACATCAAGATGTCGCGGCGTTGAATGGCTGATGGTGCCCAGAATGTAACCTCTCTCCATCAGTTCGGTTAAGAAGATTGGTACATAGTTTTTTACTTTTTTTCGACTTTTTGATAGACCCCATAACGCCTGTAGTATTTCGGCGTGGCTTCTTACAATGCTTTCATCCACGTCAGCAAGAAAGTATTGCGCCCATTTTTCAATAATTGGAATTTCATTCAGGGTTTGATCTCGGGTTTCTTTATATTTTTTCTCACCACGATAAACCATCTCCAGAAACTGGTTCACAGAACAGGTCAACCCGAGCAGATCAATCATCTCCTTAATAAGCTCAGGGTCCCGTTCAATATTCCTGGTTTTTTCAACCAATGTGCCGCCAATATCAAAGAAAACTGCTTTTATGTTCGTGTTCAAGTTAAGTCAACCTCATATAATTAAAAACTGATGATGCATCCGCTCATAGCCAGAAATTCCAAACACCTGGTGATGCCGGCTGAAGTCGCGAATGGTGTAATTTCAATCGTCTTCTGGCAGTTTTCAGGTAAGCTCCGCGCGATGCTGCCAAAGTCGATATCACCCTCTCCGGGTAGTTGATGGTCTTGTATTCCACACACATCATGCAGGTGAACCCCGATCAGTCTGTCACTGAAGCGTCTCAGCCAGATTCCTTTTTCACATAAACCGAGTGCCTCAAGGGCTTGTGCATGCCCAGTATCAAATTGGAAGCCATATTTAGCATCCGTATTCAAACCCAGAAGAACACCCATTTCATCAGGCAGGGGCAAGTCATAATACCGATAGCGATTCTCGATTCCAATCGTCAGACCACTGCCATGGTTAAATTCAAGGATCTGTGATAAGCTTTTTTTCACCGCTTCGAGATGCGGCGCAGCATAACCCGCTCGATGGCGAACCGTCTCATCTCTAAGTGCCTCGTATTCGTTTGAATTACGCTTACCTTCATTAAATAACTCTCGCAAACGCTTATCATTTGAATGATCGCATACAATTGAACCTGTGTGTAAAACCACAGAGCGGGATCCGAGGCGGTGAGCCAATTCAATGGTCCTCTTAACCAGATCCACCGCCTGACTGCGGTTGGTGTCGTTCAGGCTCGATATCAGAACATCGTTTGCTTTCAACGCATTCAAACTTTCCGGTGCAGGGCAAGGATCATGCACAGTGCTGACATAGTTTCGCTCACGGTCCCATTCTGCCAGATGTTCTTGTGTTACCTGGTGATTTAACTCAAAGCGTGAGATACCCAACGACCTGGCAATTTCAAATGTTTCATTAAAGGGCATTTTCTGATCAACATGCCACATTGTAGAAAGCGCCACATCATACAAACGGTACGGTGCACTTTCTTGCTGCAGTTGACTATCATCGTCAATTTTTGGAAAAATCGTCAGGAGCTCCGATAATCTGCCGATGCGATAATCGGATTTGATCTCCAAGTGACTATCTTTTTCAAGGTCAAAATCATCCGGATCGTATTCATCCGTGGTATAGCCTTCGGTGTTAATCATCACCATGCCGGCGTAATTTGATTGCCGTGCGCCGATGAGGTCTCTCGAAGGGCGATCGCCTACGTAAACACATTCATCCGGCCGCAAGCCAGCGCGTCGGGCAGCCTCAATGAACAACAAAGGGTACGGTTTGCGCCTTCCAAATTCTGCTGAAAGAATAATACAACTGAATTTGTCCCGTAAACCCGCCTCATCGAGTAATTGATAACCCTCAACGGATGAAGTGGTGTTGCTGATTAATCCAAGCTTGTAACCTCTTCGGGCAAGTTCATGCAGTGTCTCAGCCATGTCTGGCAATACCGTCTTACGCCTTGACTCTCGCCATAACTGGTTCAGGATAATTGCGTTCTCTCGGATAAATTCCTGGGGGTATTCTGGTAATAGAAACCGGGTCCAAAGTTCTTCTTCAGTTAATTCGATGTAATTGGGTTTGCACCAACGCCTGTAATTTTTTTCACCTTTGTGAATACGCTCAACAAAATCGTTCACAGAACCATTCTCACCGACCAATGCCATCAATGCTTCAATATTCTCAATAACTCGCCCTTCATTGGGGTTGGAGACCCGTAAGGTTCCACCAATGTCAAAAAAAATACCTCTAACGGTTGTTTTCATAGTTGTTTTTTCCAGGTTAAACTTCCCGCGAATCTAACAGGGGGAGCTTTGTCAGTTCGCAAAATTTGTCAATGTAAATATCTGCTGGAGCATCTGCATCATAGTTAAAAGCAATTGTTTTGAAACCAACGGCTTTGGCTCCAGTCAGTTCGGCCGTTTTATGACCTACAAACACTGCTTCATCAGGCAAGATGCCCGACTGATTTAGCGCTTCAACATACATTTCAGGAGCCGGTTTTCGTACACCAATCTCTTTTGAACTGATCACCACATCCCACACCCTGCCAAAACCATGTTCATCAAACCAATTTAACTTACGGCTGAATGGCATAGCGGTATCGGTGATGATGCCCATTAGGAACCCCCTGCTCTTCAGCTCATTAATTGTTTCGGGTACACCTTCAATTATTGCCACTGTGTTGTCATCACGGCTTAATGCTTCAAGTCCCTTTTCAATCTCATCGTTGTCAGTAATACCGTGAAGGCGAATCAGCTCGCGATAATAGTCATGTCGTTTCATTTGCCCTGAAAATGCCAGATCCTTAATTCGCTTTCGTTCCTGTTCAAAGCCTGCTGCAAGGTTAAGTTGATGTTGAGATAAAAATTCATTCAGGTGTTTATCGCGTTCTGGTCTGTAATAGAGAATATCCCCTGCGTCAAAAAATATCGCTTTTATATGGTGTTGACTGGTTTTACGGCTGCCAGCATTCGATAGGCTTGCTTTTTCAATCAAAGGCAACAGTTCAGCTAAAGATTCAATAATGGCATCGGGTTCTGCGCCGGTATCTTGTTCTCCATCATCAAACAAGTGCCGAATCTGCACAGCAAGTTGAAAACCTGCCTTTCTCGACCCAAGAACGTCCCGGTTGATCTTGTCTCCGATATAGCCACAGGCTGAGGTAGGGGTATTTGCCAACCTGGCAGCCTGGTAAAATATTGCCGGGTCGGGTTTTCTGCGCCCATATACAGAAGAGAGCACTACCGGATCAAAGTAACTGCTTATGCCATATTTTTCTAAGGTAGCTGGCACCTGGGTTACGCTCTGCGTATTACTGATACACCCGATCCGCAGCCCCATCTTTTTAATTTCAGCGAGTACCGCAGGAGCCTCGGGACGCATCTCGCGGATATAAAAATACAATTCATACAGACATGATAATTGCTCTGAAATTTTTCTGATTTTTTGTAAGTCAATTTGAATATCTTTAAATACATACTCAGCCCAAATCTCATCTGTACTGAGTTCAATCATCGAATTTATACTCCACTTTCGATATGCTCTTATGCCACTGGAGATTATTTCACACAACTCTTCATCGTCAACACTAATAGTCAAACCATTCTCTGCCAGAAATTTTCTGAAGATCGCGGTGTTTTTCACGCGGTATTCTTTGGTGAAACTGTATGTTTCTAATGTACCGCCAACATCAAAGAGCATGGTTCGAAGTATCATTTTTTCTCCAAGGCGCATCTACCCAACTCTGCCTCTAAAACGAAAGAGTGAGCTTAATGAATAGATTTGTGGTTTGATGAAGTTTCATGGCACGGACCGGTTAAGGCTCGTGCCATGAAACAAGAGGTAATGGAATTATTTAGCCAGGTTGATCAAATAGAAGTCGCGCGCCTCGATCATGTGATCGTACGCGAATTGTTCATCGATGAACCAGGTCATAGCGATCATTTCTTCGAGTGGGGTTTGTCCTTCAGGAACTTCATATGTAGAATCTGTGAAGTAAGTCCCGAATTTTGCCCATGGGTCTCTGCCTTCTTCGCTAACCTGCCAGGCGATCCACAGCTTTGCAGCATTTGGATGGGGAGCCTGATTGATAATGCCCAAGTAGCTCTGAGATTGAATTCCAAGCACGGGTGCGATACCAAAGCAGGGCTCAAATACCAATGCACCTTCCAGAACATCCGCATAGTTGGAATAGGATGTAAGTGCCATTGCACTTTTCGTCATTCCAGGGGTTGCAAAGGCTTCGTCAACCTCATCACCACCCGGCTGAGGAATGGGGCCGTTCTGTGCAAATCTCTTCAGCCACAGCCATCCAGCATCAGGGGTGTCAGCATCCAGAACAGGCTCTTCCCCGTATAACTCAACATAGGCTGCATGCATTTCATCGGGATGAGAGACAAAGGTCAGCAATTTACTGAGTGTTGAGGCATCATTCAATGGATCTTCAATGTAGAATCGACCCTTCCACTCAGGATTGGTAAACTCCCACACATTGGCGACGGGGCAGCTTGCTTCAAGTTCATGGTTGTAAGCAAAAACTGAGGTGCCAAGTCTGCTCATCAACAGTGGTTGTGTAAATTCTTCTGAGATCCTATCAGCAACAGTGGTGGGAATAAAACGCCAAACATAATTATTCGGCAAGACGTTGCCCACAAGGTCTGCGCCGCCGCTGCTTGCCCATACATCACCAACAAACGCTCCAGCTTTCTGCTCTTCCACGGTCTTCATCAAAACATCATCACCGCCCAGATCAAACGCCTGAACTGTGATTCCGGGATATTTTTCCATGAAAGCTTCGGCTGATTTCTCGATTTTGGAAGTATTTGCATAAACCAAAACCGTTCCTTCAGCGATAGCTGCTGCCTCAATCGCTGCCCAATCCTGCTCGCCGGTATCATAAGGGCCAAGTTGATTCGCTTTCAGCCATGCTTCTTGTGCTGTCAGCGCTTCTTCAGTCGCAACTGGCGCATCGGTAACAACAGGAGCATCGGTGGTTTCTGGTGGTGTAACTCCGGGAGCGGCTGTAGGTGCCGCACAAGCGACCAGGAAACTTACCAAAAGTACCAGGGTTAGAATTCTTACTGCTGTTTTCATTTACCTTCCTCCATATTTAATAAACTGATCTGACTGAACAAACAAAACCGTATAAAGCATTCACCTCCTTTACATCACGAATTCCCTTCATGCTTTTCAAGCTCTTTGTGCTCATTTGTTTATTAGATTGCCCGATTTTTTATCATAAAGTAAAAGCGCATCTCTGTTGAAGGTTAACCAGATTTTTTGATCCATCATAAGTTTACTCACACCGATTTCTTTGATGATGAGTTCAGTGTCACCTTTGTGCGCAATAATTGTGGTATCTGCGCCAGCGGGTAGTACTGAATAAGCGGTAAACTCAACACCTTCAGCCGTTTCTTCGGATGATACCATGATGTCTTCAGGGTGTATGCCGACGACAACATCTCCAGAAGCTCTATACGTTTTGATGGAGATATTGAATTTACCCAGGTCAACCTGGTCTTGTCCCGAAATCCACCCATCCAACAAGTTGATTTTTGGGCTGCCAATGAAATCTGCTACAAAAAGGTTGGCGGGTTGATGATAGACGTTATCCGGAGTGTCCATTTGTTGAAACACACCTTCCTTCATCACAGCAATATTTGTCGACATGGTCATGGCTTCAAGCTGATCATGTGTCACATATACAGTTGTGGCGCCGGAAATATGATGCAGCCGTTTTAATTCTGTGCGCATGTCCATACGCAAGCGGGCATCGAGGTTTGAAAGCGGCTCATCCATGAGAAAGACTTTGGGGCGGTATGCCAACATACGCGCCAACGCGATGCGCTGCTGCTGCCCGCCGCTCATCTCACGCGGATAACGATCCTCATAACCACTCATTTTAACTTCAGCAAGAGATTGTTTTACACGCTGATCCATTTCTTCTTTCGTAAGTTTTTGGATCTCAAGAGCAAAGGTCATATTCTTATAGACGGTCATGTGTGGCCAAAGCGCATAGTTTTGGAACACTAACCCCAAATCACGCTGGCCTGGCGGAAGCGAAATGCCGCGGGGGTGTGAGTAGATTAATTTATCGCCAATGTAGATTTCGCCTTCATCCGGGTCTTCAAGCCCTGAAATGCAACGCAAGAGGGTGGTTTTTCCACAGCCTGACGGTCCGAGGAGTGTAAGAAAAGTATGCGGTTCAATGACGAGTGACACATTATTTACAGCAACCACATCTCCAAATTTTTTGGTTAAATTTTTTACAGTAATTGGTGTTTCCATTTTCTCTCCTTAGAATTACAAACCTAATCCCTTTTTCAGACTACCGCCACGGAAGCGGCTGACAATAAAGTTCCCGATGAGCACCAGAACAATCAACAGTATGATGACTGCATTTGCCTGTTGGTCGTTGCCGTTTTCAATATAACGCATGGTCATACTGGCTAACACAGCAGTCGTCGGAGTAACCAGTAAAATAATCAAAGATAACTCGCGCATCGTACTGATAAACGTCAGCAAGAAGCCTGAAACAAAACCAGTGCTTGTAAGAGGGAAAATAATGCGCGTAAACCGGCGCATTGGCTTAGCACCAGCAATTGCTGCCGCTTCCTCCAACTCCTTACTTACCTGGAGCATGGCTGAAACTCCGCTTCGCGCAGAGAATGGTAAATGCTTGGCCACTGAAACAACCACCAGCAAAGCAAATGTGCCATAAAGCGCCGGGATCGGTCCCACCGGCTTAGTGAACATGGCAATGTAAACCGCACCGAATGCAATACCTGGTATTACATAAGGAATAAAGGACATTTGCTCAACAATCTTCGAAAGCCTCGTGCCCCTTCCTTTAACAATTGCGTAACCCAAGATAATGCCAAAAAATGCTGTAAATAACGCAGTCAGCAAAGAGAGGCGGATCGAGTTCCAGGCGCCCATCCAAATTTTGGGGTTGCGCAGCACCCCTGGCTCACCGCTGTTGATACTCAGATCGCCTTTTCCAATCCAGTGCGCCCAGGTAAAGTTCTCAAATGACCATTGTCCATCACGCAGCATGAAGGTGCTGATAATCAGCAATACCAAAGGCAACACCGCAATAATAAACTGGAAAACCACCACAATTGCCACAATGATGGGTTTAAAATTGCGCAGTTTTACTTTCTTCGACATGAAACCGCGGCCGCCAATCGTTTCGTAACTTTTTCGCGTTCCTACAAGTTTCTGATTCAACATTACGGTGACCATAGCAAAAACGATGAGTACAATCGCGGAGACAAATGCATCACCATAATTGCCAATACCTGTGTTGGATTTAAGCATGGTGGAAAGCGTGTAATATCGGACCGGTACACCAAGAACATTCGGACCGCCAAATGTACCCAATGCTTTTGAAAACGTCATGATAAAGCCAGATGCAATGGCCGGAATAACCAATGGAAAAGTAATTTTGCGCATAATACGCCAGCGGCCTGCTCCAGCCAACTCGCCGGCTTCTTCCAGCGACGAGTCAATGGACAATAACGCTGCAGAGATAAACAAGAAAAAGAACGTGTAATAATGCAGCCCGCTGCTCACGATGATAGGCACTGGTCCATAAGCCAACCAGTCTGGTACCGGTGTGCCGGTTATGTATTCAAGCAACCCCATTGATCCGCCTGACGTCTGGTTCTTAAATAGTACCAACCACGCCATGGCGATTGTCCATGAAGGCATGATGTAAGGTACTTGAGCCAGCATGTGAATCGTATCTCGTCCCGGTACATCTGTACGGCAAACCAGCCATGCCATTAGCCCGCCGATTGCCAGCGAAAGGAATGTGGCCCCTAACGCTACCACCAGGCTGTGAATTAAAGGTTCATAGGTCATCAGCCAGCCGATTTTTCCGGTCAACATTCTCACCCAGTGATATAAAGTGAAATCACCGACATTGGCATCCTTTATCGCGCGTAAATCAATATCGCTAACCGTGATTGTGGTAATCACCATGCGATAAAGCGGGATGATAACGAGATAAAACATTACCGCAATCATGATGAGTGACAAGACAACGTGAGGTGTTGTAAGCCAACGGAAGAATCGTCGCATTCGCGCTTGCCATTTCTGCTTGCTTTCATTTGGAGCAGTCGAAGCTACTGTCATCAGGTTACACCTTCTATTTATTCCCTTTCTATTTTGTGGTTGGTATCACAATCAGGAATCTGCAGAAAAAGTTTATTGAAACACACCAGATTCATTGAGTTCTTTCAATTTGTCGCGCAACGAATCCAGCTTATCAAGTGCAGGCATGATATTTTCCTGGTCTGCATTGGCCACAGAAAGCAGCAGTGCGTTGATGATCGTCATCGGCACCACCAGCGAATGGAACTCGCCCACAGGCCCCCGGCGTGCGCTCAAAATCACGTCAGCCTTGTCGCTCAATATTGTGTCCAGTATATCCGTCAGCATAATGACGGTCGCACCAACTTTTTTCGAATAGTCCAAAACCAGGCGCAGCGTGGGATTTTGGTCGAAGAAACAAATTACAAAAACCAGGTCATCTGCCTGCATGGCCAGCATGGAATCGATCACCTCACGACCGGAAACTTTTAGAGACATAACGGTTTTGCCAAAGCGCCGTAATCTGATTTCCATCAGATCCACCAAAGATACTGATGGACCGAGCCCAAAAACATAAATTCGAGGGTGTGTTTTTATCAGCTCTACCGCACGATCCATTTCTTCGGTATCAATGGAGACCAATGCCTGTGTAAGATAATCAATCTCAGTGGTGGTTAGCCGTTCAAAAATCCCTCCATTCTCTTGAATTTCAGAAAGACGTCCGCGCAATCGGGCTGAATGTGTCACCCGTTGGCGAAAATCTCCCTGCAGCACACCGCGCATCTCAGGGTAGCTGGAGAAACCGAGTTTGCGCGCAAAACGCACCAATGTGGCTTCACTCAATGCCAGTCGGTGGGCAATCTCACCAGCAGAAAGAAAAGCACTTTCTTCCTGGTTCTTACGCAAAAAGTTGGCAATTCGTTTTTCGCTCTTTGTGAGCGAATTATATTGATCGTTGACAACTTGGACGAAATCAATGCCTTTCTGATGAGTTAAATTCATATTTTCCCTCTAATTTACCCTACGCGCCATATTTTGAAATGCGGTCAGCATTCGCCAACATCAAAGGCAGATAATGGGTCGCCGGCATAATACCCAAACTGCCGCAGGCGCATGCCCGTTCGCCAAACTCAGCAATATTATCTTCTCTGACGTGTTTGCCATACAATAATGCCGGAACCGGGTGCCAGCTGTGCGATTTGAGAATTGCCGGGGATGAATGGTCGCCAGTGATTAACAAAACATCTGGCTTAAGGTTGAGGATGCGTGGAATCTGGGTATCGACATACTCAATCACTTTTACTTTTTTAGAAAAATCACCATCCTCTCCGTGGGTGTCTGTTTGTTTAATGTGAAGATAAAAGAAATCAAATTGATCCCAAAATCGTTCGAGCGTAGTGAACTCGTCTTCAATTTCCTTCCCTTCCACGGGCAACACCTGCATACCCACCAATCTGGAGACCCCTTTGTACATGCCATTCACAGCAATAGCCGCGGCGTTGAGCCCAAACAAATCACGATATTGCGGCAGTACGGGCAGTTTATCGAAGCCACGCAATAAGATCATATTGGCGTGTTCTTCATCCTGTAAAGCCTCACGTGCCTTTTCAAGATATTGGTTTAACAAATCAGCCGTTCTGACAGAAGCAGAATCCAAAGCGGCGGCCTTATATGGTGCAACACCATCAACAAGCGGGTCTGTATCGCGAAGGCCGGCGCCCAGCCCTGCGCCGCGAATCAGCATGGCAAACCGGTGTTCTTTCACAGATTCAATATGGATTTGAACGCCCTCCATTTGAATTCCATTTAATAGGTGCGCCAACTTGATCGCTTCAGGGGTGGCGAGTCTGCCAGCGCGTCGATCGAGTAAAACACCGTTTTCGTCAACCTTGCAGAAGTTGCCGCGCGCGGCAACATCCTCCGGTCCAAGGTCAAGTCCAACACCAAGCGCTTCGAGCGCACCGCGGCCAATTTCGTATTCGATCGGGTCAAAGCCAAATATCGCCAGGTGCCCGGGTCCGCTGCCCACGGCGATGCCAGGCCCTGCCGGGCTGGAAAATCCCAAGGCTGAACGAGCGGCGAGCGCATCCATATTGGGCGTATATGCCGCTTCGAGTTCGGTTTTACCGCCTGGTTCATTGGGCAGGCCGCCTAAACCATCCATAATAAGCAAGACGATTTTGGTTTTGGCAGGTTTGATTAACCTCTTCAAGAAGTCGTAGTTCATGCCTCAGCCCTTCTCCCTTTCGCATATACCAGCGCATCATACGCTTTCTGAGTTTTGTTGTAGTTGCCATCACGATCCAGGGCAATCCCTCTGCCAACCCCGCTGACGATTTCGCCAATGCCAATTTCATTGACTTTGCTTTCCAATAATGCCAATAGCGCTGGCGCGCTGCCCGGTTCTGTGCTGCGCCCATCAAAAATCATGTGGAGGTACACATGCTCTAAGCCTGCGTCTCTCGCCATCTTCAACACAGCCAGCGGGTAATCCATTGAGCCGTGCGAGCTTTTCTCGGTGAGTAATCCAATCAGATGCAATGATGTACCGCGTGCCTTGACCCCCTCGATGGTCTCACAAATCACTTCATTCTGATAAAAACTACCATCCTTCATTGCCTGGTCGAGCCGTACATCATCCTGTAATATCACCCGTCCGGCGCCGATGTTCATATGCCCTGCCTCTGAGTTGCCCGCCTTACCGGCCTTAAGCCCGACTGCATCGCCAGAAGCGGCAAGCTGTGCCATTGGATAACGCGATTTCAGGCTATCCCAAAAAGGGGTGGCGGCAAGATCGATTGGGTCAGCTTGGGAATCGTTCGAAATTCCCCAGCCATCGAGGATAACCAGCAGTGCTTTGCGCTCGCTGCCAAAAACATGCTCAGGCGCCAGATTAGCCCCATCCATCTCGGCGGGTATCGCCGCACCGAGGATTCTGAGCATGGTTGGGGCGATGTCTGCGAGCTTACCATCGCCTGGCTTAAGTTCTGCATCACTCAGCGGGTCAATCATAAACAGCGGCACCAGGTTGGTGGTGTGAGAAACGTGTGGTGAGCCATCTTCGGTGTAGAGTACTTCGAGGTTGCCATGGTCAGCCGTTATCAGCACCACATAGCCTGCATCCAGCGCGGCGGTTACCACAGTTTGAAGATGGAGGTCTACATATTCGGCGCATTTAATTTTGGCATCGCGGTTGCTGGTGTGCCCGATTACATCACCATTGGCAAAATTGGTAATCACCAATCTTGTGCCCTTATCCAGCTCATCAAGCACCTGTTGGGCAACTTTAGCAAGGCTCAATTCAGGGTATTGATCAAAAGCAACCCCTTTCAGCGAAGGAATCCGATAATCCTCTTCAAGCGGGTACGGCTTTGCGTTTCCGCCATTCAAAAAGAAGGTTACATGGGCAAACTTTTCAGATTCAGCCACGCGAGCCTGGGTAAGCCCCGCCTTGCTGGCGGCTTCACCCAGTGTTGAATGAACTCTGGAAGGAGCAAAGGCAACGGGTAGGTCTTTGAATTTATCGTGATAAAGGGTGAGGATTACAAATGGCAGATTGGTGAATTTCTCGCGGGGAAATTGATCAAGGGTAGGGTCAGTAAACGCTTCGGTAAGTTGAATTTCGCGTTCGCCACGGCGGCAGCAGAATATAACCGCATCACCATCTTTCACGCGTCCTACGGCTTCACCCTCCGCGCTGAATAACACAATGGGTTCAAGCCCATAATCAGTCTGACCCTCATCATACAGAACCTTCACAATTTCTCCCAGCGTCCCCCCTCCTCTTGTGTTTTTCTTACTCTTCTGTATAAATTCTGGGTTAGTCGTCATGGTCAGTTTGCTTTCATTGATCTTTCAGGGAAATGAGCCAGCAAATCTTTCAGGGTATTGATGATCAAGTCAGGTTGATATTCAGGCGGAACAGCATCCCCTCTTTCATCAGCATCAGGCATGATGATCACCATGCCAAAGCCGGCGGCGCGTGTGCCAACAACATCACGAGAGAAGTTGTCGCCTACATAAGCACTTTTTTCAGGGGGCACATTTGCCCTTCGGGCGGCTTCCTGATAGATCGCCGGATCAGGTTTACGCCGCCCAAAGGTAGAGGAGAGAAGAATCGATTTAAAGTATTGGTCCAGCTTTTCTTCTGCCAGCCAATCAGGAATTTCAGTGGTGGTAATCACATTACTGATAATGCCGAGGGTGTAGCCGCGGGCATGCAGGTTGGTAATCACTTCTTTACAGCCATCCACCATCACACGCCGCCCCATCGATTGACGAAACTGGTAGGTTAACTCATGCGCCAGCGGCATAATATGTGAGGTGGGGAATTCAGGAGCCAGCCAACGCAGCCATAATTCTTCTTCAGAGGCTTCAAGGAGATGCTCGAACGCCCACTTGCGATAATCTTTATATCGGCGGTCCAATTCAGCACAAAACAAATCGGCTGGTTCGGTCGTCCCAATCAGCGAAACGATGTTTTGACGCGCCTCAGCTCGATATGGCTCTTCCTTTAAAAGGATGCGCAGTGTGTTGCCTATATCGAGAAATATTGCGTCGATCTCCTGATGCATAAAAATGAATCCTTATGATTTGTTGCGTGGCGGAAAAATATCCAACAACTCGATCAAATTCTGAATGGTGTAATCAGGGGTATGCTCACCGGTAGGCGGCTCTTTGGCAGTGGTGGCTGGCTCATGAAACAGAATCATCATGCCGTAACCAGCTGCGCGCGTTCCTTCCACATCCCGAACCGGATTGTCACCAAGATAGGCGCATTTCGCGGGTTCCACACCGATTTCACGGGCAGCCAGCCAGTAGATTTCAGGGTTTGGTTTACGAATACCCACTTTGGAGGAAAGTATTACGGTTTTAAAGTATTGCGTGACGTCGTCAGTTTCCATCCAATCTGGAATCTCAGTTTCAGTGATGGTGTTGGCAATGATGCCTAATAAATAACCGCGTCGATGCAGCTCGATGATCGTTTCTTTAGCGTCTGCACGCGGAACGCGGCGTCCATCACGGTCACGCCACAGGCGGGTCAGCCTGCCATGCAGCGGAGCTATTTTCTCTGCCGGGTAATCAGGCAGCAGATGCTTGGTCCACAGCACCTCTTCTGAAGACTCAAGCAAAGAAACCTTGCATGCGCTGCGGTATTTTTTCCAGCGCGCTTCAACTTTTTCAAAGAACTCGTCCTGCGGCTCGGTAGCTCCAACAAGCGCCATCAATTCTTGCATTGCCTGCTGCTGAAAATCAGCTTCTTCCAACACAATACGTAAAGTGTTACCAACATCCAAGAATATTGCTTCGATGTCATGGTTCATGAAACTTCCTCCCGAGTCTTGATATTCAATTTACGAAAACCTCAGTTCACCTTATTTTTTGTGAAACGGCTTTCATTTTTTCTATTTTTGATGGATAACTTTCATGTAAGATGATACAACATTTTAAAATTAATTGCAAGTATTCTTTCATTATTTTATTGACTTTTCTACCGATATTTGCTATCATATTTATGCACACGTGTGCACCAATACCGGAGAATTATGACCGTAACCATAAAAGATATTGCCAAACATGCCGGGGTTTCTCACACCACTGTCTCGCGTGCCCTCAACGGCAACCCCACCATCTCCGACCGTACAGCTTCGAATATCCGTGAGATTGCTTTGTCGCTCGGATATCTTCCCAGCGCAGCCGCCAGAGGGTTGAAAACCAGACACTCGGGGGTCATCGGCGTACTTGTCAGCCGTATCGACAATCCATATTTCGGTGAAATCATACAAGGTGTAGAAGACACAATCAAAGGTACGGGGTACAGCGCTTTCGTTTCTTCCTCATACCTTGACCCATTGCACGAAAAGAACACCATCCAGGCGTTCAGTGAGCACAGAGTTGATGGTGTAATTATCGGTTCTGTACCGGTACAGCGAAAAAACATCTCTCTCCTCAACAGTTATGGCATCCCCGTTGTGGTCATCAACAACCAATCTTCGTGGAATCAAAAATACAGCATTTCTCATGATGATTCGTACGGAGCATATCAAGTTACTCAACATCTGCTTGAGTTAGGCCACCAAAAAATCGCTTATCTCGGAAATGCTCGCGCCAATAACATCAACAATAGCCGGCTTAATGGTTTTCAAGCTGCATTGCGCGACGCCCGCCTCGAAGCGGTTTCTTCTCTTATTAATAATCTTGATGGAGGTGAAATCGAAAATGGCGTGTTGGGGATGCGTACCATGCTCAACCGCGGAGAAGATTTCACTGCCATCTTCTGTTTTAACGATCTCGTTGCGATCGGTGCAATGCATGTGCTCCAGGAAAGCGGAATTAGCGTTCCAGGCGATGTGTCGGTAGTCGGTTTCGATAACATCCCATATTCGGCATTCTCCAACCCACCGCTCACAACATTTGACCAGCCAAAACACTCAATCGGCGCGGCTGCTGCCGGAATGTTAATGGATCTGATCAACGCTTCATCTGATTCGGGAAACCACAGCAAATCAATCACAAAGCTGATCCGTGGGCAGCTGCTTATCAGAAAATCAACATCCCCAGTTCAAAGGAGACGAAATTGAAAGCTACTGAATCCAAGTTGTTGGTCAAACCTGACCTCTCGAAAAAAGAGTATATCCACATCACTCCAGAATCTGCCGGTTGGGAGCATCTCTCCTTCCGCGCGGTGAAGCTTGAAAAAGGTGATGAATGGTGCTTCAACACCGGCGAGAACGAACTCGCGCTGATACTCTTGGGCGGAAAAGCAGATGTATTCTCAAACAAAGGTGATTGGCGCGCTATTGGCAGCCGCGCGGATGTGTTTCATGGGATGCCGACCACACTGTATCTTTCACGCCACACAGAATTCACTGTTGCGGCAAATTACGGCACGCTCGATTTTGCCTGCGGCTGGGCTGCAGCAACAACTGACTTCCCTGCTCGCCTGGTAACCCCTGAAGAGGTTAAAGTGGAACTGCGTGGCGGTGAAAACGCGTCTCGCCAAATTAATCAAATGATGCTGCCCGGGTTTCCATGTGAACGCCTGGTTGTGGTAGAGGTTTACACGCCATCCGGCAATTGGAGCTCCTATCCACCGCACAAGCACGACAAACGCCGTTTTGATACAGATGGTAACTTAATAGAAGCCGACCTTGAAGAGGTGTACTTCTATAAAATCGACAAACCCGAAGGTTATGCCTATCAGCGCTGTTATACGGATGACCGCAGAATTGACGAAGTGATGTTAGTGCAAAACGATCATCTCGTCCTCTCACCTGAGGGATACCACCCTGTGGTGGCTGCTCATGGCTATAACGCTTACTATCTGAACATCCTCGCAGGCTCTGACCAATCGCTGACGAGCGCAGATGATCCAGCTTATGCCTGGATTAAAAATACCTGGAAGACAATCGACCCGCGTCTGCCATTGGTAAATATTTCGATGAACAAGATCTAAAGGAGTAAATAATGACAACTTATAAGAGCAAGTTACATGAAACCGTTTCCACCACTGTCACCGATTACTGGAATGACTCGTGCAGTATCGAAGAATTAACCTACGGTATTGATAACGGTGCAGTTGGTGCCACCACCAACCCCACCATCGTGGTCAATGTGCTCAATAAAGAATTACACCTTTGGGAAGACCGCATCCATCAGATCATCGCAGAGAACCCCACCTGGTCTGAAGTGGAAGTCACCTGGAAGCTGATTGAAGAAATGGCAGTGCGGGGCGCCGGCTTACTCGAACCCACCTACCACCGGGAAAAAGGGAAGAAGGGTCGTCTTTCAATTCAAACCAACCCGCAACTCTACAGAAATCCCCAGGGCATCGCCGATCATGCCATCCACTTCAACTCCCTGGCTCCCAACATGCAGGTGAAAGCTCCGGTTACCAGTGCGGGTGTTAAGGCTATCGAAGAGGCTACTTACAACGGGGTTTCGATTAACGCCACTGTGTGTTTCAGTGTGCCGCAGGCGCTGGCCGTTGCCGAAGCGGTTGAACGCGGGTTAAACCGGCGTGAAGCCGAAGGCAAGTCGATCGCAGAAATGTCACCCGTGTGCACCATTATGGTTGGCCGCACCGATGATTGGACGAAAGTGGTCGTCAAGAAGAACAACATTGATATCGACCCTGCCTACCTGAGCTGGGCTGGCATCGCCTGTATGAAGCAAGCGTATGGAATCTTCCAGAAAAAGGGGTATCGCGCCAGGTTATTGGCTGCTGCTTATCGCCACCTGGGTCATTGGTCCGAGTTTATTGGCGGCGACATCATCTTAACCATCCCCTATGATTGGCAGTTAAAAATCAACGCCAGCGATATTGAGGTTCGTCCACGTATGGATGATGCTGTTGACCCAACCATTCTTGACGCATTGCTCACCAAAATCCCCGAATTCCGCAGGATGTATGAACCGGATGGGATGACTGTTGCTGAATTTGACACGCTTGGGGCTACTGTGAGAACGCTGCGCGGATTCATCAGCTCTTACCACGAGCTTCAGGGATTACTGCGCGAATACATGCTGCCAAACCCCGATCTTTAGGCCTTATCACCAAGTTACTGGAGGAATAATGGCATCAACCATCCGTTTAACCATGGCGCAGGCATTAATTCGCTTTCTCAAGAACCAATATGTCTCGCGTGATGGTGTGCAATCGCCCTTCTTCGCCGGTGTTCTGGGCATCTTTGGCCACGGGAACGTGGCCGGCATCGGGCAGGCTCTGCAAGAAAATCCCGATTTCCGCTATATTATGGTGCGCAATGAGCAAGCAGCGGTACACATCGCCAGCGGCTTCACCAAAATGAAGAACCGTCTGCAGACCTTTGCCTGCACCTCATCTATCGGCCCAGGCGCCACCAATATGGTTACCGGTGCAGCACTGGCAACCATTAATCGCCTGCCTGTTTTGTTGCTGCCCGGCGATATCTTCGCCCGCCGTAACGTAGCCCCGGTGCTGCAACAATTGGAATCTCCGAATACGCAGGACATCAGTGTAAATGATTGTCTCAAACCGGTCTCAAGGTATTGGGATCGCATCACCCGCCCTGACCAATTGATCACCTCTTTACCCGAGGTCATGCGCGTGCTTACTTCGCCGGCAGATACCGGCGCAGTGACGCTCTCGCTGCCGCAGGATGTGCAAGCCGAAGCTTATGATTACCCGGCAGAACTCTTCGAAAAGCGTGTTTGGACAATTTCCCGCCCGCTTGCAGACCGCGATTTACTTCAGCAGGCAACAGCGCTGATCCGCTCTGCGAAACTGCCGTTGATCGTCTCCGGCGGAGGAGTGCTCTTCAGCGGCGCCTGTGAGGTACTGGATACCTTTGCCCGCCAAACCGGCATCCCTGTAGGTGAAACACAGGCTGGCAAAGGTTCTTTAGCCTATGATCACCCTCAATGCCTTGGCGCCATTGGCGCCACCGGTACGCTGGCTGCCAACCGTATTGCCCACGATGCAGATCTTGTAATCGGTATCGGCACGCGATACTCTGATTTCACCACCTCCTCAAAAACCGCTTTTCAAAACCCGGCGGTCAAGTTCATCAACATCAACCTGTTTGAAATGGACGCCTTCAAACACTCGGGGTTGGCACTCACCGCAGACGCGCGAGCCACCCTCGAAGAGCTTTGCAATAACCTCACCGGCTACAACATCTCCGCTGCCTACGCTGCCGAAATCAGCCAACTCAAACAGCAGTGGGAAGCAGAAACCGAGCGTCTCTACCATCTCAATCATCAGCCTTTGCCCGGTCAAAGCGAGCTCATCGGCGCCATTTGGGAAACCATAGGCGCGCGTGATGTGCTGCTTTCAGCCGCCGGCAGCCAACCCGGCGACCTGCACAAGCTATGGCGCACCCGCAGCCCCAATTCGTACCACATGGAGTATGGATACTCATGCATGGGCTATGAAATTCCTGCCTCGCTCGGTGTGAAGATGGCCGACCCGCAGCGCGAAGTGTATGTTTGGGTTGGTGACGGCACTTACCTGATGAATCCCACCGAAATCCTGACTGCGGTTCAGGAAGGTCTCAAAGTGACGATCATCCTGGTGGATAACTCCGGCTTTGGTTCAATTGGCGCTCTCAGCACCTCGCTCGGCAGCGCAGGTTTTGGCACCCGCTTTAAGCAGCGCGACCCGCACACCGGCCAACTCAGCGGAGCCCCTTTGATTGTAGATTTCGCAGCCAATGCAGCCAGCCTCGGCGCTGAGGTCTTCACCCCTGCTTCGGTTGCGGAGTTCAAAACCATGCTCGCGCACACCAAAACACTCGATCACACATCTGTGATCGTCGTCAAAGCAGACCGTGAAGTAAAAGTGCCTGGTTATGAATCCTGGTGGGATGTGGCAGTAGCCGAAGTTTCAAACATGCCAGAAGTACAGCAAGCCCGCCAGGACTATGAACTCCATCGTAAAGACGAAAAATATTTTCTGTAACTCTAATCTGATTATCTTGAGGTGAAACATGGCGCTAAAAATTGGGTTGATCGGTGCGGGTAGGATGGGGAAGGTTTATGCCAATACACTGGCTTTCTCTGTGGCAGAAGTTGATTTGGTGGCGATTGCCGACCCCGATGCCACAGCCGTAAATGATGTAGCAGCCCGCTACAAAATTCCGCATACCTATTCCGATTATCGTGCATTACTGCAATCAGATGACGTTGAGGCTGTGGTGGTTGCCTCCCCTACCGGCACTCACGCCGAGGTTATCATTGCTGCGGCGCAGGCGGGGAAAAACATTTTCAGTGAAAAACCGCTTTCACAAAGCCTGGCTGCCTGTGATGAAGCGCTCGCAGCAGTGCGCCAGGCTGGTGTAAAGCTGCAAATGGGGTTTATGCGCCACTTTGATGCCCCCTACGCCGCCGCAAAAAAGAAAATCCTTGAGGGTGTCATTGGTACACCTGTGATGTTCAAATCTACCAGCCGCGACCCATTTCGCACCAGCCTTGAGTTTGCCAAACGCGAGAACAGCGGTGGATTGATTATGGATATGGGTGTTCACGATTTTGACCTGGCGCGTTGGCTGATGAACAGCGAAGTATTGCGCGTGCACAGTGAGGGCACTTGCCTGGCTTTTCCTGAGTTACAAGAAGTCGGCGATATTGACAATGTCGTCATCAACCTGCGCTTTGCCAGCGGCGCCATCGGCAATATTGATATGAGCCGTAATGCCGTATACGGATACGACATCCGCACCGAAGTGCTGGGCACCGAAGGCAGCCTGTGGATTGGTTACCTGCAGCAAACTCCCACTTTGGTGCTCACTCGCGGTGGAGTAACTCACGACACAGTACCATATTTTATGGAGAGATTCGGTGCGGCTTACGCGGAACAAGTGCGCGTATTTGTCCACAATATCCTTGTCGGCAGCCAGCCCGAAGTAACTGGTGAAGATGCCCGCGCCGCCACCGCCATCGGCATCGCTGCCACCCTTTCATTTGATGAAGACCGACCTGTACTGGTAAGCGAAGTTGACAGATAAGAAAAACTATTTTAAGTCTCTTGGAGGAAGAATGATCAGAATTGCAAATGCACCATGCAGTTGGGGAGCTCTTGAATTTGGTTTGTTAGGCGAAGCTGCCGGATACCAAGTGGTGCTGGATGAGATGCACCAAAGCGGATATGCGGGAACCGAGCTTGGAGATTGGGGTTTTATGCCCACTGACCCCGCCATTCTCAAAGAAGAATTGAGAAAACGTGATCTGGTATTGCTTGGTGCTTTCGTTCCAGTCGCGCTGAAACACGCCAGCAGCCATCAGAAAGGTGTTGAAGAAGCCCTAAAGGTTGCCAGACTCTTATCAGCAGTGGAAGGCACTGACCCCTTCATCGTTCTGGCTGATGACAATTGCACCATTCCTGAACGCACCTTGAATGCAGGCAGAGTCACTGCTGGAATGGGTCTCAGTGATGCAGAGTGGGAAGTATTCGCAGAGGGAACTGAAAAAGTGGCGCGTGCCGTAAAGGAAGAAACCGGTTTACGTCTGGTCTTCCATCATCACTGCGCCGGATATGTAGAAACACCCGCAGAAGTTGACAAACTCTTCTCACTCACTGACCCCAGCCTGGTTGGGCTATGCCTCGATACCGGTCATTACCTTTTCGGCGGCGGCGATCCGCTGGCGTTTCTAAAGAAGAACGCCGGCAGAGTTTGGCACATGCATTTCAAAGACTGCCACCCGGGTGTTGCCGCCCAATCGCGCCAGCAGAGTTGGGATTACCTCAAAGCGGTTGAAGAAGGCGTTTTTTGTGAACTTGGTAAAGGCGCTGTTGACTTTCCGGCGATAAAAAGTGAACTCGAACGTCAGGGATTCGAAGGCTGGATCGTGGTGGAGCAGGATGTGCTCCCCGGCATGGGCAGTCCTTTTGAATCTGCAACGCGCAACCGTGAATATCTAAAATCCATCGGTTTCAATTAGAGGAGAAAAATGAGCAATAAAGATGTAATTCGAGTTGGGGTGATTGGTGCAGGGCGCATTGGCAAGATCCACGCAGAGAATTTGGCAACTCGCGTACCGGGTGCCGTGGTGGCAGCCATCGCCGATATTGACCTTAAAGCCGCCAAAGAGCTGGCTGACCGCCTGCATGTAGAAAATGTATATTCTGATTTCAATCAGATCATTAATGATCAATCCATCGATGCGGTTGCGATTTGCTCCTCGACTGACACCCATGCTGACCTGATCATCGCCGCCGCCAAAAGCGGGAAACACATTTTCTGCGAAAAGCCAGTGGATCACAGCCTGGAAAAAATTGATCTTGCCATTGATGCGGTCAATAAAGCTGGCGTGCAATGCCAAATTGGTTTTAATCGCCGCTTCGATGCCAACTTTAAGAAACTGCAAGAGCTGGTAAAGGATGGGAAAATCGGCGACCTACATATTTTGCGAGTCACCAGTCGCGACCCGGCGCCTCCGCCGGCTGAATACGTGAAAAAGTCCGGCGGCATGTTCCTCGACATGACCATCCACGACTTTGACATGGCCCGCTACCTCTCTGGCAGCGAAGTTGTTGAGGTGTACGCCGCAGGTGGCGTGATGGTAGACCCGGCTATCGGCGAGGCAGGCGATATTGATACTGCCATCATCACCCTAAAATTTGCCAACGGTGCCATCGGCACCATCGACAATTCGCGTAAAGCGGTCTACGGGTATGACCAACGCGCTGAGGTCTTTGGCTCCGGCGGCATGGCAGCCACAACGAACAATACCGCCAATACCAGCGTTTACAGCAATGCTGAAGGCGTGACTTCAGAAAAACCGCTGTACTTCTTCCTTGAGCGCTACATGGATTCTTTCATCGCAGAAATGCGCGATTTTATCGCTGCCATCCGCGATGGCGTACCAACCCCCGTGACTATTCTGGATGGACGCAAACCGGTGGTGATTGCCATGGCAGCCAAAAAATCTTTGGATGAACACCGACCTGTGAAATTAAGCGAAGTTGAGTAATTAATTTCCTCTCAAATAAAACCCCACGAGCTTTAAAGCCACGTGGGGTTTCGCTTTTTACGGCTTTGTTATAGTACTTTTAATGGCAGCGGAGATTGCAATCTGTGGGTCATTAATATCAAAGAAAGAGGTTCTCTTGGGGCGATAAAAATACCCGATCCAAAGTTGCGGATCGGGTAGAAAGAACAAGTCTATTGACGCAGATCGAATCTTGCGTCAGCCGTGCATAAGCCCATTTCAAATTTATTCGGGCTTTTTCTCCTGCTTTTGTTTGCGCTTTTCTTTGATCGTTAGCTTCGGCTTTTTCTTTTGTTCTTTCTTTCCTTTATCTTTCTTACCAGTTTCTCCCATTTTATCCTCTCCATATTACAAGATCATGCTACCTTAATTTTATCACTTTCAAGATAAAAACGAACCCCACAAATCCTGAGGTTGACCCATTTACAGGATTGATGATGAAAGAACCTTAATAACTGGATAAAATAACTCGAAAATACCAGTGTGGAATAAAGGAAATTCGTCTATAATTGAGCTATGTTGGGGTTCATAATTTATTTTAAGAAAGGATTTTGAAATGGGAGTATTCTCGAAAATGTTAAACAAGTTGGGAATTAAGAGCAAGGAGGAAAAAGCAGCGGAGAAAGCCGCCGCAGCCAAACCCGAGGTCAAACCAGTGATTCCCCGCACCACCACCGTCCATGCCAACAAACCAACAGCTCATGAATCGCGCCCTGTCGCCAGCAAACTCGACGTAGCCGGTGTTGACGCAAAATTAAGCTCAGTTGCCGCTGCCGCACCTGCCGCCATGGAAATGGTGGATGTGGTTGCCAAACTGGAAAAACTTGCTGTCGAAAGCCCGGAAAAACTCGATTGGAAGGCTTCAATTGTTGACCTGATGAAACTGCTCGGTCTCGATAGCAGCCTTGCCGAACGCAAAGAACTTGCCCAGGAACTCGGCTGCCCGCCAGAAAAAATCGGCGGCGATTACGCTGAAATGAACGTTTGGCTCCACAAAACCGTATTGCAGAAGATTGCCGAAAACGGCGGCAACATTCCACAGAATCTTCTCGACTGATTTTTTAGTTGACACTCCGGGTTTTCTGCATACGTTGAGGGAACCCGGAGATACTAATTCAACAGGTGTTAATTTAAGGAACCCTGACTTCACGCGTCAGTTGAAAGTCAATGCAAGGGCGGCAGGATTAATATAATCCGCGCCGCTTTCTGTTTTAAGCCCAAATTTGACCTTTGCATTACAATAAACCAAATTATAGTGAGCAGGTAACATGGAAAATCAGGAAGCTTATATTAACCAAATTCTCCAATCCCGCAAAGAACATGAGCACGCCTTAATTCAATCCCCTCGTAATTGGCTGATTACGCAACCTTTTTTCTGTAAATTCGAGTCAGAAATACCCATAGTTCTTTAACAATTCAATGACTTGCCAGCACAATAACGTTTTCCGATCTGCCACTCCTCACTGATCTCCATAAGTAA
>JAGOVY010000090.1 GCA_018060515.1 Anaerolineaceae bacterium
GAGCTGCAGTGTGGAGTGGAATGGGCGGTTGATGACGATGGCACGAGCAATTCGCCTTGAGTTTCGATCTTCACCATATCGCCAGATCAAATCAGCCAATTCTGATTCAGCAGCCTGGTTGACCAATGTTTCAGCGCTGGTAGGTTGTGCCGGGTCGAAGCGCATGTCCAATGGGCCGTCGTGTTGGAACGAAAAACCGCGTTCTGCGGAATCAATTTGCATTGACGACACACCCAAATCGATCACGATGCCGTTCACATCATCCCAGCCGATTGTTTGGAGTACCTGTTGGAGCTGAGTATATGACGAGTGAATCAGGTGAACACGATCGCCATATAAGGCGAGGCGCTGGTTTGAGAGCGCCAGCGCCTGTGGGTCAGTATCAAGTCCGAGAAGCTTACCGTTTGGCGAGCTCTTCTCTAAAATACCGCTGGCATGTCCACCTGCGCCTACTGTAGCATCCACATAACGCCCAGAGCTGATTGGAAGTAAAGCAGTTATAATTTGATGGTAAAGAACTGAGACATGCGGTGTATTTGCCACAATGTCAGGAATCTGTGTCATTAGATTGTCAGGTCAAAGTTCGAAACAAGTTCGGCGGCAGAAGTAGGACCATCCGCTTCGTCCTCCATCTGCTTATAGGCATCGGGATTCCAAATTTCGATATCTTTTCCGATGCCGACGACGAGGGCAGAGCCCCCAAGGCTGGCAACCTCACGTAGAGGCTGCGGAATGATGAACCGACCCGCTTTGTCAAATTCAATTTGAGAAGCGGTGGAGAAGATCAGGCGGCGCAGCATCCGGGTATGTTCATCCCCCATGTTCATACTGTTGATGCGGTCATAGAGCAGTTGAAAGCGGTTGGCATCCATCACCAACAAGTTTTGGTCAAAACCGCTGAGGATGAAAGGAGATTCTCCCAACAGGTCACGAAAAGAAGCCGGGAAAGTTAAGCGCCCTTTTTCATCTATAATGTGAAGATGTCGACCGATGAAACCTTTGAACATAATTTCTACCTTCGCTATATATGGCGAACGCCGGAATCTGATCCGGCGCTCCACTTGCTCCCACTTTCTACCACTTTCCACCACATTATAGCGATATTTTAACAAAAATGCAAGCATTTTGTAAAAGAAATTACAATTTTTAATATAGATGCAGGTTTCTTGCCAATAGTTGTAAAGGAGTTGATATGAAAAAAACAAGCCCAATAATCGCCATAACTCTGGCGGCTTTCTTGTTGGTTACATCGCTTTCAGGCTGCATCACCATCAACCTGGGACCAAGTCAGCCAAGTCCGTCACCAATGCCTACCGAAATCCTCATTCCAACAGCCACTGAAGCCCCCGCACCGGTTGGTTTAACGGAAGAACGGTTGTTAAATGCAGAGATTCTCTCTCCGCTGCTACAGGAGCAGGTAAAACTGGTTAATGGGGAGTTTTCACGGAAAATCGCGGAAACGGATTTGAATGTAAAGGTATATCCTGGTGTTCAATTCGGCGATTTAAATGCGGATGGCGTGGATGATGCTGCCTTGATTCTTGCGGAGAACACCGGCGGGACGGGAAATTTCTATTCGTTGGTGGTCTTCTACAGCATGGAGGGTCATTTTGCTCAAACTCAGGGCGAGATGATTGATGATCGACCAATAATTGAAAGCCTGACAATTGAAGATGGAAAGGTGAAATTGCACGCGTTGGTACACGCCATCAATGATTCCATGGCAGACCCAACCACCCGTATGCACGCTGATTACACGCTGCTCGAAGGGCAATTGGTAAAAACTCGCCTCGAGACGGCATTTGGCGGTGGAGAAATGCGGATCATTAATATCGACTCACCTGTGGCAGGTGAAAGGGCAAGTAGTTCGCTCAGGATAACCGGTTCGATGGCGATTGCGCCTTTCGAAAACAACCTCTCTCTGGAAATTCGTGACCTGCAAAACAACATCTTGTTTCAAGATGGCTTTATGGTTTCTTCAATGGATTTAGGCGGACCGGCAACCTTTGATAACACGGTAATGCTGCCGGTGATGCCAGCGGGGACACCATTCCTGATTGTTTTGAGCGAATTGAGCATGATGGATGGCTCGCCAATGGTATTAAATTCAGTGCAGCTGATTGCCGGGGAATAATTAAGTGTGGTAGATATTGCGTAAACCATAAGAATCATAGGTTTGCCAAACATTAAACCAGGGTGCGTTTCACATTCTACAGCACCCTGTTTTTTTGAACTCTCAACAGATTTCAACTGTCAAACTCAG
The DNA here is from genome assembly GCA_018060515.1 of Anaerolineaceae bacterium. Lineage (GTDB taxonomy): Bacteria > Chloroflexota > Anaerolineae > Anaerolineales > Anaerolineaceae > UBA6107. The sequence goes on from JAGOVY010000090.1 coordinate 2,264, forward strand.
CAATCAATTCCTCGTTCAAATAAACTATGTAGTGACCGCTGGGAAATGAACCCAAGTTGATTGTGCTGCTGAAGGGTTCGAGCACCTGTACACACACCACTTCCGGATCAACCGCTGAATAAACTTCAATGAAAATGCGGTTCTCCTTATCTGGCGGCGTGATGAACGAACGCAGCTTATGGCATGGTGTAGGCAGTGAGCCTGCAAGCTGGAGATGGACTTGGATGGGATAGCTTTCAAGAATCAGAAGCTCAGTTGAGTCAATGAAAACCTGAGAACGTGTCATATTTTCCTCTTCAGTCAAGGAGAGGGTCGGCTCTACTGTTACCCCGGACACAGGCGTGTAAACTGGCGTGGTCATCGCCGGAGTGTGGGTGCATCCCACCATCAAAAGCAAGCAAGAAAACAGAACGAGCCTCATGTGCATTATTTCCTCGTTTCTCCATCATTCAAAATTAAGACGCAACTGATAAAGGCATTGTTCCATCTGTCCAACGATCCTCATAGGGAAGGCCGGATCGAACTTACAAATCTTGACAGTTTAATAATACTGAGGAAGATCTAATGAAGGAAAGGAAAATCAAAGCGTATCAGTTCAAGAAGGGTTAGTGTTACTTTTGATGTAAATAAGCCCGCCAGCCACCCCACAAAGTGATTTCTGTACACCCTTCTATGAGATACGGTTCGGCGAGAATACCGAAAACGACTTCTCCACTGGTTAATTCAACCCTGCCCAGGGTGAGCCCGGGGGGTTCGTGCTCAAGTACATCCATCAACCCTTCAACGAAGAGCGACCAAATCTCCACCTGCACAGAGGTACCAGACTGATTATCGCGCAGCATGCCGGGATAGTTGTCTTGAACTGACCAGAGTCGGTAATATGGGGCGGTGGTGGTTGCTTCAACGAACACCCCGCCTGCCTTGAGCAGGTTGTCATTTAGCGCCAAACCGCTCATGAGGGTGCCATTAACAGCGAGTTTGATTTTATTTCCCATGCAAACTCCTCAAATTTCGCTGACGCGCGGGCGGTATTGCAGCGCTTCAGCCAGGTGGGTTGACGAGATATCTTCACTGTGACTGAGATCAGCAATCGTGCGGGCGAGTTTGAGGATGCGATGATAGGCGCGGGCGGAGAGATTCAATTGGTTCATGGCAGCGCGCATCAAGGCGCGGCAGGGATCATCCAGCGTACAATACAGGCGCACCTGCGCTGGGTGCATATCAGCATTTGAGCGCAGCGTAGTGCCCTCAAACCGTTCACGTTGAACCTGTCGCGCGGTTTCAATCCGCGCGCGGATGGCTGCCGAGGACTCGCTCAGGCGGGCATCGCTCAACTTCTCATAATCTACGCGCGGCACTTCAACATGGATGTCAATGCGATCCATCAGCGGGCCGGAGATGCGGCGCTGATACTTGGTGACGAGGCCAGGCGCGCAGGTGCAGGCATGTGTGGGGTCACCATAATAACCGCACGGGCAGGGGTTCATCGCAGCGACCAATTGGAAGTTAGCCGGAAAAGTAAGCGTGCCCTGCGCACGGCTGATGGTAATTACCTTGTCTTCCAGCGGTTGGCGCAGCACCTCAAGCGTGCGGCTGCCGAACTCAGGGAACTCATCGAGGAAAAGCACGCCGCGATGTGCCAGTGAAATTTCACCGGGGTGTGGCCAATTTCCGCCGCCAACCAGACCAGCGTGAGAGATGGTGTGGTGCGGGGCTCGGAATGGACGATTTTTGAGCAGCGGGACGCCGGCAGGCAGCGCGTCGGCAACTGAGTAGATGCGGGTGACATCGAGCGATTCTTCGAGCGTCATGGATGGCAGGATGGAGGGCAGCGCCCGCGCCATCAGGGTTTTTCCGGCGCCGGGCGGGCCAATCATCATCAGGTTGTGCGCGCCGGCAGCCGCAACCTCGAGCGCCCTTTTTACGTGTTCCTGACCTTTAATCTCGCGGAAATCAGTTTGAACCAGTGCCTCCACCTGCTCCACCTGCAGCGGCGGCTGCGGGGAGATTACTGTCTGACCAGTCAAGTGCTGGTAAAGCTCCACCAAGGAATTTACCGGTATGACTTCCAGGTCAGGGAAAATTGCAGCTTCAGGCGCATCTTCCGCCGGCACGTAGACGCGCTTAAACCCCTGAGCACGGGCAACTGCCGCCATGGGCAATACTCCGCGGATGTGGCGCACGCTGCCATCCAGCGAAAGTTCACCCATTACCAGCCCATCCTGCAGGCAATCGGCAGGGAGTTGGCGGTTGGCGAGGAGGATGCCAAGCGCGATGGGAAGATCATAGGCTGAGCCTTCCTTGCGCACGGTGGCTGGTGCAAGGTTGACGCGCACGCGTTTGCGCGGGTACTCCAAACCGGTATTACGAATGGCAGATTGGACGCGTTCGCGGCTTTCCTGTACGGATGCATCTGGCAGTCCCACTATCGTAATCGGCGGTTTGAAGCCTGTGGTGAGATCGACTTCAACATCCACAACCACCCCATCCAAGCCGATGACAGCACAGGCATTTACTTTTGCAAGCATGAATTAAGTGTAGAAGCGGAAAGAAAATATGTCAATAATAGACAATACAGCAATGTGATCAGGTCGGCACATGGATTACGCTGTTTGTACCCTTCGAATGAGCAAACTGAGATCAAATCCTCCGGGTAACGGGAGCTCTTATTAAACAAAACCTGCGTGAAAAGAATTATTCACGCAGGTGAAAATTGATTTATTAAGTAGTTAGCTTTGTTGGTTACGATGTGAATATTTTCCGCACACGCTGCATCATTTTTGCATCGTCTCTCAATAAACCGGCAGCAGGAAGGCGTTCGAGCAGAACCAACCAGTTGGGGTTTGAGGAGAACAGGTTTCGCAAAATCGGAAAGGCTTCTTCTTCTCGCCCGCCGTCGAGCAAGGTGACTGCCTGCCAGAAAGGCAGCTCATCCAGGTGGGGAGCAAGCTTAACCGCTTTTTCATAAGCAATCAGAGCCTGATCAACTTTGCCCTGTCCCATTAATTCATCACCTTTGTTCATGTGTTCATATGCGCGTTGTACACCCAGCAGGCGGCGCAATTCAGCCAAAGGTTGTGTATGGTCTTCGACCCGTAAATCAACCAGAATACCTTTCCAGGGGTATATGGGGACATCTCCCGAAACCACCAGCATCGCTGCAGATTGCTGACCCCGAAGATCACCTCCGGCAGCCTGTGCGGCATCGAGCGCAGCGAGCAGCCGGTCAGCAAGCTTCCCTTTGGCTGCTTCATACGCTTCTGCCATCGCCGGCCAGACAGTGTTGTTCAGCATCATGTTAGCCTGCACAGAGTACTGGTGGCCAATTTGGTGGCCAGCTTCAGCAATGCAACGGCTGCCGGTGTGAGCCGCGACTTCACCCGTGGAATTGATCATCGCCACCTGGCGTACTTGTGGGTTTTCATCTTTTTCGAGCAGGTGCTTTAAAACATCGGAGACGGGTTTGCCGGTTTGCATTCCAAACAACCCCAACGGTCCGTAACTGATTTCAGCCAAAGATTGAGTGGCCACAACCCCGACACCGGGCTCCGCCCAGGTAACGATTGAGCCGGTGGAAAACCAATGAGATTGAACCGCCACGCCCATTTCGCGGGTTTTTGGGTCGCGGGCAACGATTGAAAAAGTGTGGGCGAATGGGAAACGCGGATTTAAAGGCATTGCGGGCTCCTAATGGTGTGGTATTAGTCCTTTTGAATTTTCTGGTGCACGTCCGTGCGGCACCATCGAGAAAAGATCGCGGTAGACAAATATCTGCGCTGCGAACTTTCAATCAAGCCGATTTCACCAGCACTGGTGGTACCGTCAAAGGCGGACATCATTTGGTTGATCGCCTGACAAATGCTGACGGACGAAGCCTTAACAGCATAAGCGGTGAGTTGAACGAAAAGCGGTTCAGGCACCAAAATGGCGCGGCAAGCCTCCAGCAGGTCAGGGAGTAATTTGTAAAACTCCCAGACTTCTCCCTTAGGGCCCCTGCCGAATTTGGGCGGATCGAGAATAATGGCGTCATACTTGCTGCCGCGGCGGAGTTCGCGTTGAACAAATTTTAACGCGTCATCCAGTATCCATCTGACAGGCAAGTTTTCTAACTGGCTCAAAGATTGATTTTCGCGTGCCCAGTTGATCACCTTTTTCGAAGCATCCAGATGGGTGACCTGCGCGCCGGCAGCCGCAGCGGATAGCGAAGCAAGCGCAGTGTAGCCAAACAGGTTGAGCACTCGCGGCTTATTCCCGGCGCATCGGATAACCTTTTCAGCCCAATCCCACTGACAGGATTGCTCAGGAAAAACACCGAGATGGCGTGATGCTGAGGTCTGCACCCAGAAGGAAATAGACCCATATGACATCTTCCAGCGATCAGGAAGCTTCTTGCGATACTCCCAATGCCCGCCATTTTCTTCGGGTGCGGGTTTATAAAATGCATCAGCAGCGCGCCACACACTTTCTGGCAGGGCAGGCTGCCACATTGCCTCAGCTTCAGGCCGCACCAGGCGATAAGCGCCGAAGCGTTCCAACTTCTGCCCAGCGCCACTGTCAAGCAGTTCATAATCCTTCCAGCCTTCGGCAGCGAGGAGTTTGAGATTGAATTGGGCGTTTGGCGGTTTCATCGTATCCAGTATATCAGAATCAACAATTCTGCTGCGTTTATTTATTCATGTTTGCACTATAATCCACTGATACCAATTTTTCAGAGGAATCATATGCTTCACTTTCCAGAACGCCGTAAAACAGACAGTGTTAAGTGGGATTTGTTTGAGGAGGATGTATTACCGTTATGGGTGGCTGATATGGATTTCACCTCTCCGCCCGCGGTGATTGAAGCGCTTCAACAGCGGGCAGCGCACGGTGTTTTTGGTTACTCTCTTGATTCCATTGCGCTTAAGAAACTGCTGGTAGAGCGGATGGCGGATTTGTATCACTGGCAGATTACAGAAGAAGACATTCTCTTGCTTCCGGGTGTGGTCTCGGGGTTCAACCTCTCATGCCAGGCAGTCGTACAACCGGGAGATTCGCTCCTGATCCAGCCGCCTGTATACCCGCCTTTCTTCAGTGCTGCGGCAAATGCACAAGCCCGATCGGTATTTCATCATCTGCTGCCTTCTCCCGATGGAACCTATCAGGTAGATATTGAGACATTTAAAGCTGCAATAGAACCAGATACGCGTGGATTCCTTTTATGCAATCCGCACAACCCGATTGGCAGGGTTTTTACGCGCGATGAACTGCTGAGTATGGCGCAAACCTGCCTTCACAAAGGCGTGACGATAATTTCTGATGAAATTCATTGCGACTTGATATTCAAAGGGTACAAGCACATTCCAATCGCATCATTAAACAAAGAAATTGAAGCGAACACTATTACTCTGCTCGCGCCAAGTAAAACCTTCAATATCGCAGGATTAGACTGTTCGATTATGATTTGTACCAACGAAACGCTGAGATCACGAGTCAGAGCAGCAAAACGCGGATTGATGGGCGGGGTCAATCTGTTGGGCATGACAGCAGCATTAGCAGCCTACCGCGATGGCAGTCAATGGTTGGCTGAGGTGATGACTTATCTTGAAGCGAATTGCGATTTTCTGATGGGGTATCTCAAACAATACCTGCCGCAGATTCACATGGTAAAACCTGAAGCCACCTATCTCGCCTGGTTGGACTGTAATCTCCTGCAGTTGGGGGTTTCACCGAGTGAATACTTCCATAAGAAAGCCCGGGTTGCATTAAACAATGGTAAGGATTTTGGCGAATCGGGTGCCGGATACGTGCGAATGAATTTCGGCTGTTCAAGAGAAACCCTTGAGCTTGCTCTTGAAAGAATAAAGCGCTCCCTGCAATAAAAAAAGCAGAGCCGCATGGCTCTGCTTTTATGGATCTTTCAATTTATTATTGTTAAACTGATTTTACTTCGGCAGCTTGCAGTCCTTTGGGACCCTTTTCAACGGAAAATTCCACCTGCTGACCTTCTTTTAGAACCTTGTATCCCTCCATATTAATTGCAGAAAAATGCACAAAAACATCCTCGGCATTTTCCCGCCCGATGAAACCGTACCCCTTGGCTGGGTTAAACCATTTAACAGTTCCAACAAAACGTTCTGACATGCTTTTTCACTCCATTTTGAAAGATTTGAGAGCGGCGGGATATAATCCCCTTCCGCCTATGATAAAGTGACTTTACCACGTGAATTATCCGATGTCAAGCAAAAAAGAATGAATTAAAGTGAATGAGGATTGGATGTTTTCAAAATCTAACAAACCTATGAAA
>JAGOVY010000091.1 GCA_018060515.1 Anaerolineaceae bacterium
GCTTTACAAATCTATGCCTATCCTGCATGGTCCTGACCATGATAAACCCTGGGTGAACACGTTACGCAAGATCGTTCATGGTCGCCACTCTCTCTTTTCAAGATCTATGGACTTTTGATACAGTAACCCAGCACTTTTTGTAATGATAGAATAGAAATGAGGCTATGATGAGCGACTTAACCATAATCGGTGGTGGGTTGGCAGGCTGTGAAGCCGCTTGGCAGGCAGCAAAACAGGGAGTTTCAGTGACCTTATATGAAATGCGCCCCTCAGTACAAACGCCGGTACACCACACCCATTTCCTTTCAGAACTGGTCTGTTCCAACTCTCTCGGTGCAAGTGATAAAATTCGCCCCACAGGGTTACTGCAAAATGAGCTTCAACGCTTGGGCTCGTTTGTTCTGCAATGCGCACACGAAACTGCACTACCTGCTGGCGGCGCTTTGGCAGTCGATCGCATCAGGTTTGCCCAAATGGTCACCGAAAGATTGGAATCCACGCCAGATATCACCATTTTGCGTCAAGAAGTCACTCAAATCCCAGCCGAGACAACCATCATCGCGACCGGCCCGCTCACATCTTCGGCTATGGCAGCCAGCATATCCAACTTGAGTGGTTCCGATTTCCTCTTCTTTTACGATGCTCTCGCCCCAATTGTCACATTTGACAGCATCAACCTTGAAAAAGCTTTTTGGGGTTCGCGCTACAGTCATAGTGAAGAACAAGCAGGTGATTATTTAAATTGTCCATTTTCAGAAGAAGAATACTTCCACTTCATACGAGAACTGACGTCAGCCCACCGAATACCCATAAAATCTTTTGAGGAACAAATCGATAATGGCGTAAAAGCCAATATCCTCCCCTTTTTCGAATCCTGTCTACCGATAGAAGTCCTCGCATCAAGACACCCTGAAGCCCTGGGGTATGGTCCTTTACGACCGGTGGGAATTGACAGCCCGCAAACCGGCACCAAACCATACGCAGTGCTTCAGCTCAGGCAAGATAATGTAGCCAAAACTCTTTTCAATCTGGTAGGTTTTCAGACCAACCTTACACATAGCGAGCAAGATAGAGTGTTTCGCCTTATTCCCGGATTGGAAGAGACAGAATTTGTGCGTTATGGGCAGATGCACCGAAACACCTATATCAATGCGCCTGAAATGCTCTTGGCGACCACACAATTCAAACAACGAGAAAACCTTTTCTTTGCCGGTCAAGTCGCTGGAATCGAAGGCTACGCTGGCAATATTGCCTCGGGTTACCTTGCAGGGATCAATGCCGGCCGCTTCATTCATGGGCAATCCTTACTTGTTTTCCCGCAAGAGACGATGATCGGCGCCATTCATCATTACATCACCCATGCTGATGCGCAAAGCTTTCAACCAATTAAAGCCAATTTCGGTCTTCTCCCTGAACCTGAGCAAAAAATTCAGAAAAAAAGAGATAAAAAAGCTAATTTGGCAAACCGGGCTTTACGCGCTTTAAATGATTTTATGTATGAAAACAATATAGGAACCGTGCCATGAACAAAGGATTAACGCAGTTCATACTTTTCTGCTTCATTCTGCTCTTCTTTGGAGTTATCGCTGTTTGGTTTTTACAGAAACCCAAAGAAATATCAACCTATGATGCAGCACGCGCCTACAACGACGTTCTCTTCCAAACATCACTCGGTCCGCGTTTGCCTGGTTCTCAAGCACACCTCGACACCATCGAATATGTTGTCAGTGAATTGACCAAAGCAGGCTGGCAGGTGGAGTTACAGCAAAGCGAACGGCTCGGGCATCCACTTACTAACATAATTGCCCGCCGCGGTATGGGTAAGCAGTGGGTCATCCTCGGAGCCCACTATGACAGCCGCATTTCAGCTGATCAAGACCCTGATCTCAATATGCGGCACCTCCCTGTGACAGGTGCTAACGATGGCGCTTCAGGGGTAGCTGTCTTGCTCGAGTTGGCAAGGTCGCTTCCCCAAGACCTTGATCGGGAGGTGTGGTTGGTCTTTTTTGACCTCGAAGACCAGGGCAATCAGGAAGGCTGGGAATGGATTCTCGGGTCACGCGCTTTCGCCGATTCACTCGAGGGAAAGCCGGATGCAGTGGTGATTATCGATATGATCGGCGATGCAGACCTTAACCTTTACCGCGAAGCCAATTCAGATCCACAATTGACCGACCAAATTTGGGGTTTGGCAGATGAGTTGGGCTATAGTTCCATCTTCATTAATTCGGTTAAATTTTCCATCCTCGATGATCACCTCCCATTCATCGAAAAAGGCATCCCCGCGATTGATATCATCGATTTTGATTACCCTTACTGGCACACAGTTCAAGATACTGCAGATAAAGTATCCGCACAAAGTCTCGAGGTTATCGGGCGTGTGCTGCACACCTGGTTAACCCGGTAAGTGGATAAGCAGAAAAATAATAATCACATACAATTATCTAAAACGAAAAGGGAATCCCAAAATAATATGAATAAACCTCAACCTTTTATGCCGCCCGCCGAGAGAATTTCAACTTTTGAACCGTATTTTTTCGCCTCATTGGGTAAGAAAATAAACCAGCTTAAGCAAAACGGTATGGATGTGATTCGCATTGATATGGGATCACCCGATCTGCCGCCGGCTGACTTCATCGTCGAAGAGCTCGTAACCCAAAGCCGCCGCTCAGACACGCATGGTTACTCACAAACAGGAGGAACCGCTGCTTTCAAGCAGGCAATTGCTGATTATTATCAAGAGCGCTTCGAGGTCAGTCTAAATCCAGCTAAGGAAGTGCTTGGATTAATTGGTTCGAAAGAAGGGCTTTTCAATCTCAGCCAAGTCATTCTCAACCCTGGAGACATTGCCCTGGTGCCTGACCCCGGTTACCCTGTTTACAGCGCCAGCGGTCTTATCGCTGGCGGTGAGGTGGTTTACTTCCCTCTATTGGCAGAAAACAACTACCTGCCCCAGCTTGACAAAATCCCTGCCGCTGTACTTGAAAAAGCGAAGATTCTCTGGCTTAACTACCCCAACAACCCAACTGGTGCCGTGGCTGACTTTGAGTTTTTTGAAAAAGTGATTGCATTTGCCCGAAAAAACAATATTCTGGTAGCCCATGATGCCCCATATGTAGATATCTGTTTCGACGGCTATATTGCACCCAGTATTCTGCAAGTTCCAGGCGCAAGAGAAGTCGCCGTTGAGTTTAATTCCTTCTCAAAAACATACAATATGGCAGGCTGGCGCCTGGGAATGGCGATGGGCAACAGCGATGTAATTGATTATCTGTTCAATTATAAAAGTCAAATGGACACATCCACCTTTAATCCGATATTTTCTGCTGGCATTAAAGCGCTTACCGGCGATCAAACTTGGGTTAAAGAACGTAACCAAGTGTATTTTGAACGAAGAAATTTGGTTGTGGATGGTTTACAAAAAGCCGGCTTCGAATTGGAATCGCCCAAAGCGGCGATTTACGTCTGGTCGCAGCTTCCTGATGGTGAAACTGACTCAATGAGTTTCTGCGCCAGAATGCTTGAAGAGACAGGCGTCAGCACCACACCTGGCATCGTTTATGGTCAGCACGGAGAAGGCTACCTGCGTGTCTCGCTGGGTACCGCGACAGAGCGCATCAGGGACGCCATGAAACGTTTGGTTGACTGGAAAAGGTAATAAACTTTGGCATACAAAACACATCCTACCAATCGCCCCGCTGAGAGAGCTTTCCTCGTCGGGGTTGAGATCCGTAATGAGAAAAACACAATTTCTCTCGAAGATTCTTTGGGAGAGTTAGCCCTGCTGGCTCAAACCGTAAATCTTGAAATTGTGGGTGAAACCACACAAAAATTAGACACTCCAAACCCAAGCACATTAGTTGGAACCGGGAAAGTAGAAGAAATTGCCATATTAGCAGAAGAAACACTGGCAGATATCATCATTTTTGATACCGAACTCTCTCCCAGGCATCAGCGCGACCTTGAAGAAAAACTCGGTGCAAAACTTCGTGTTTTAGATAGGACAGCCCTCATCCTGGATATCTTTGCCCAGCACGCCACCACACGTGAGGGCATTTTGCAGGTAACACTGGCGCAATATGAGTACCGCTTACCGCGGTTGACGCGTGCCTGGACGCACCTCGCCAGACAGGCAGGCGGCGGCGGAGGCAGAACCGGGTCGGTTGGCGGGGTTGGTTTGCGCGGACCAGGTGAAACGCAGTTGGAAGTCGACCGGCGTGAAATCCGAAAAAAGATCTCTGCCTTGAAAAAAGAATTGGAAAAGGTGCGCGCCCATCGACAGCGCTACCGTGCTCAGCGCAAGCGCTCCCGCATTCCCCTTATCAGCTTGGTGGGCTACACCAATGCCGGTAAATCTACCCTCATCAATCAATTGACTCATGCAGATGTACTTGTGGCAGATCAGCTTTTCGCCACATTAGACCCTACAACACGCCGCATTGAACTTCCCGGAGGACATCAGGCATTAATTACAGACACGGTCGGGTTCATTCAGAAACTCCCAACCCAATTGATAGCTGCTTTCCAGGCAACTTTGGAGGAAATCAGCGAAGCTGATTTATTGGTGCACGTCGTCGACATCACTCACCCAAACGCGATCGAGCAAGCCAATTCAGTGATTGATACGCTAAAAAACATTGGCGCTGAACATATCCCCACTGTCACCGTTTTGAATAAGATCGATCGGTTGCCGCAGCCCGAATTGACAAATGAACTATTGGAAAACGAAAGCGCGGTCGGTATTTCGGCATTAAAGGGGATAAATATGGATGAACTACTGCGCGTGATCGAAGGTGAACTTTTTGAAAACTTTACGCAGGTCACTGTGGAAATCCCTTACACCGAAGGTCAGTTGATTTCATTGTTCCACGAGCAGGGACAGGTGGTTTTAATTGAACATAAACGTAAGGGCGTCTTCATCCAGGGGCACATCCCCGGCCGCCTATTAGCCCGCTATCAACCATATCAAAACATCTCTTCTGATAAATCCGAAGAGATGGAAGAGTTGGAAGAATTCGAAGAACGTGATGAATAAAAAACGGGCCTCTGCCCGTTTTTTATTACTTCTTTTTTGTGTCGCTTTTTACTTGAATTACTTCGCGACCTTGGTACTGTCCGCAGTTCGGGCATACCACGTGCGGAAGCCGCATCTCGCCGCAGTTGCTGCATTGTACAAGATTCACGGGTTCAAGCGCGTCATGCGCGCGGCGGCGGTCTCTCCTGCCTTTTGATAATTTTCTCTTTGGAAGCGGAACCATTTATTTACTCCTGTCAAAAATTCCTTACCCGTCACGATTTGACAGGCCGAGTGATTATACATAAAACAGGGCTAACCGTCAATAAAAATTGACCAATAAACGTATAAATTCATCCGAAATATTAAATTGTATTCGTAGTTTTGATGTAAAATTCAATGCATGGAAATCAATATCGCTGTTGCCAAGATTAATAAATATGCTGTTTCAGAAAGCGGTGATACGCTGGAAATTGTGGAAAGGCCGAATGGTGGCGTATCCGTTGTCATGGCAGATGGTCAATCATCAGGCAGAGGCGCCAAGAGTATTTCTACCATGGTGGTACGCGAAGTTATCCGCCTGCTTGCTGAAGGTGTTCGCGATGGCGCCGCAGCACGAGCCGCCTCTGATCACCTCCACACCGAACGGTCTGGTAAAGTCACTGCCACACTGAACATTCTTTCCGTAGATTTGCAAACAAGCACGATTGTCATCTCGCGCAACAACCCGACACCGATTTTTGTTGCCAGTAAAGACCGTGTCGAATGTATCGCATCTGATAGTACTTCGATTGGCACCCATCGAAATGTGCGTCCGTCAATCACAGAATTCCCCCTTGAAAGCGGTATCACCATTGTGATGTACACAGACGGGATAAAGTTCGCCGGTGAACGTACCGGAGAGCCGATGGATATCTGCACTTTACTCGAATCCACGCTCGAAGAGGAAGAACCAACAGCCCAGGAAATTGCCGACAAGATTCTGAATAGCGCAATCCGTATCGATAATAACCGCCCGAATGATGATATGACCGTGGTCGTGCTGCGTTCAACCCATAGCGATACTGATCAAATCAGGCATATGACAGTACGTTTACCGGTGGGCAATTTGTCCTGATGACGACCTGAGAGTACCCAACGCAACGAGGTTCCCCCTCGTTCGTTTTTTAGCTATCATGATTACTCAAAATTCTAACGGACTTATCGGTGTAGTAGGAGTCTGTGCCTCTGGTAAATCAACACTCATTAAAGGTTTATCGGCATACGGTTACCGTTGCCGGCACATTGCCCAAGAACATTCTTACGTTCAGGATATGTGGCAGCGGTTAACACAGCCTGATATTTTGATTTTTTTACATGTGTCGTTTGAAGAAACCAAACGGCGTAAACCTCTAAATTGGACAATAGAAGAATACCAGGCACAAATCACTCGTTTACAGCACGCCAACCAGCATGCTAACATCCACATCGAGACGGACAACCTGACTCCAGAGGACCTTCTGGAACAAGCCTTGTTAAAAATTGAGAAATTTGTTGACAAACCGTCAGTGAATTAATGGCGGTTTTTCCAACTGGTTTGGTGTATAATCCCTGAGTTCCTGCCTGTATGGCAGGATTCCAATTGCATCGGAGGTAGTATACCCTATGGATCGTCGTCATGTAAATCTGATCCTAATCCTCATCCTTGTTGCCGCGATCATCTGGATCGGGCTGCCTCGTGATGAAGGTCAATCAGGAATCAAGATCGGCAATTTTGAACGTTCTTTAAACCCGGTACTTGGGCTTGACCTTCGTGGCGGTATGCAGGTTTTGCTGCAGCCACCCGAAGGTATTCAAGCTACACGTCAAGATCTGGAAGATACCAGCAAGATCCTCGAAAACCGTGCCAACGGTTTAGGTGTCAGTGAAGTTATTTTCCAAGTCGCTGGAGACCAGTACATTGTCGGTCAGTTCCCAGGATTGACCAATACCGATGATGTCATCGCTGCGGTAAAACAAACCGGTCTACTTGAGTTTATCGACACCGGCACCCAGCAGCTTAACCCTGGCACAATTGTGGTGACAGATTATGCTGGCCTCACCCACGATGCAGGTACATCTGAAACTGATGAAACAGGCACCGTTTGGCACACTGTCATGACTGGTGTGGACATCAAAAGCGTGACAGTCAGCGCCGATCCAAGCGGTATTGGGGGCTATGTGGTCAACTTTGAACTGACCGATACTGGCAGACAGGTTTTTAAAGATCACACAACCGCAAATGTAGGCAGCTTCCTCACGATTGTTTTGGATAAAGAAGTTATTTCAAGTCCGCGCATTAGCAGTGCCATCCCCGACGGACAAGGCCAAATTTCTGGTAGTTTTACATCTGAATCTGCCAACGAGTTGGCAGTAACCCTGCGTTATGGCCGCCTGGCTGTACCGGTAGAAATCGTAGAGAGCCGTGTTGTTGGGCCGACCCTCGGTTCAGATTCTCTGGAAAGAAGCTTGCGAGCAGGATTGATCGGTTTTGGCATCGTGGCTCTCTTTATGCTGCTCTACTACCGCGTACCTGGTGTCATCGCAGTTTTTTCTATTGCTATTTATGCTGGGTTAACCTACGCATTGTTCAAACTCATCCCAGTAACGTTAACCCTCCCGAGCATTGCGGGTTTCCTGCTTTCAACAGGGAGCGCACTGGATGCGAATATCTTGATATTTGAGCGCCTCAAAGAAGAACTACGTAATGGGAGATCACTGGCACAAGCTGTTGAATTGGGCTGGTCGCGTGCCTGGCCGTCAATTCGTGATTCCAACATTGCCACCATCATCACCAGCCTCATCCTCTTCTGGTTTGGCTCTACCTTTGGCGCCACATTAGTAAAAGGGTTTGCACTCACCTTAGCGCTTGGTGTGCTCGTCTCATTATTTACCGCCATGTTTGTTTCCCGAACTTTCTTGAGCTTTTTGCCTGATTTCATCAAACCTCATCAGCACAAGAAACTGTTTGGCTTGTAGGAGGAACCACAATTATGAATATTCTAGGAAAGAGATACTTCTTTTTTGCCTTTTCGCTCATCATCATTCTGCCTGGATTAATCCTTCTCGCGGTTAACGGACTGCCTCTTTCAATTGATTTTGTCGGCGGTACGATGCTCGAAATCAAATTTGAAAACAGCACCCTTCCTTCTGCCGAAGCGATAAAATCAATCTATGACTCGAATGAAATTACTGATGTGCAGATACAAACAACAAACGAAGGCACACTCCTGCTGCGTTCGTCTGAACTGAGTGAAAGTGCCCGCCTCAACATTCTGGATGAACTGGAACAAGAAGTCGGCAGCCAGGTAATCATCCTAAAATCAGACACAGTGGGACCCTCGATCGGTCAAGGTGTCACCAGGCGTGCCATTCAAGCAGTCGCGCTCTCTGCGTTGGCTGTTGTTATCTACATCACCTTTGCCTTCCGCGGAGTCCCGCACGCCTTCCGCTATGGGGTTTGCGCAATTATCGCGATGATTCATGATGTCCTCATCGTCCTCGCGTTG
>JAGOVY010000165.1 GCA_018060515.1 Anaerolineaceae bacterium
AGGGCATTCGCGACCGATTTTTTCAGGTTCCGCCTTGTTCACGGGCATTTCTGCCTGGGCTTTTTTCACTTCCGGTTCAAAGGTTCGATAAAAATCGGCAATTACTTTATGCCATTCTTCTTTTCCCGCCGCAATCTGATCGAGCGAAGTTTCCATCGTCGCCGAGAAGTTATAATCCACAATGTCAGGGAAGTACTCCATCACCAGGTCGTTCACCAAAACTCCCGTCTCCGTGGGAGAAAGACGCTTGGCTTCACGCAAAACATACCCGCGTTGCTGGATCGTCGAGAGAATCGGCGCGTAGGTTGAAGGTCGGCCGATGCCATATTCTTCAAGCACCTGCACCAGGGTTGCTTCAGTATAGCGCGGCGGCGGCTGAGTAAAATGCTGCAGCGGTAATAAACGAATCAGTGTTTGCGCCTGCCCCTCCTCCAGCTTCGCCGGAATCTTAACGTTTTCTGTCTCATCAGTCTTCAGGTCTTCATCCTTCGCTTCTTCATATACAACCAGAAAACCGGGAAATTTAATCGTGGAACCGGATGCCCTGAAGAGGTAATTATGATCCTTACCGGCAGCGGTCACCTCGACAGAGGTGGTGTCATACACCGCCGATTCCATCTGTGAAGCCACAAAACGCTGCCAGATCAGTTGGTAAAGCTTGAACTGTTCTGGAGATAAATACTGTTTAATTTTTTCCGGCTGCCTCACCACTGAGGTCGGACGAATCGCTTCGTGCGCTTCTTGCGCTGATACTGCCCGCGTTTTATATTGTGGGGGTTTTTCCGGCAAGAAATTCTCGCCATATGTGTTGCGGATAAAGGTGCGTGCTTCTTCCTGTGCCACTTCTGCAATGTTTGTTGAATCGGTGCGCATATAGGTGATCAAACCAACCGTCCCGCCTTCGCCGATATCCAAACCCTCGTATAGCTGCTGGGCAATCATCATCGCCCGGCGGGCTGTGTAACCCAACCTGCGTGAGGTTTCTTGCTGCAGCGTGCTGGTAATAAACGGAGCAGACGGTTTGCGCCTGCGCTCACTCTTTTTAATCTTGGTAATGGTGAATGGCGCTGCCTCGATGTCGCCCAGGTAGCGTTCTACTTCTTCTTGATTGCCGAGCTCAGGTTCAACCTCATCAATCTTCACCAACTTGGTCAGGTAACTGGTTTTCTTGCCTTCAGGCGCGAGTTCCGCCTCTATGGACCAATATTCCACTGGGTTGAAAGCTTCGATCTCGCGTTCACGTTCAACAATAAGGCGCAGCGCCACAGATTGAACCCGCCCTGCCGAAAGACGGCTGCGTACTTTTTCCCATAATACTGGGCTGATCGAATACCCCACCAAGCGATCCAATACGCGGCGCGCCTGTTGGGCATCCACCAAATCCATATTGATTTCTCGAGGGTTTTCAAAAGCTTCATTTATAGCATGATCGGTAATCTCATGAAATACAACGCGGTGCGATAATTTTGGTTCGATTTGAGCGGCTTCCAACAAATGCCAAGCAATGGCTTCACCTTCCCGATCAGGGTCTGTGGCCAGGTAGATTTCAGCTGCCTCTTTCGCTAAAGCTTTCAGTTCCTTAACGACTGGCCGCTTCTCATTGGGAACGCGGTACTTAGGCGTAAATTCATTCTCAACATCAACCGAAAGCTCCGAACGCAGCAAGTCGCGCACATGCCCTACAGATGCGCGTACAGTGTAGCCTTTGCCGAGGAATCTGCCGATTGTTTTAGCTTTGGCCGGAGATTCAACAATCACCAGCTTACCGCTTCGCGGACGCGAATGCCGCCGCGGAGGTTTCTCCAGTCCTTCATGATCGGGGGTTGCCCCAATGCGATACATTGTGGTGCCACACACAGAACATTTGCCACGGGTAACTGGCGTGCCAAGCGCATTGAACTCAGCGTTCGGTTCCAGAACTTCTCGTTTTTCTTTACATTTCACACAATAAGCTTCCATGATTCGCACTCCTAAAGAAAAAGGGTGTAGTGATGTTGATCAAGGTAGTTTACCAGTTCTTTTACGCGTTGGCTCTCGCCGCGCTGACATACCAGCACCGCATCTGGCGTATGGATGATAATCAGGTTCTTAACCCCCAGCGAAACCACTAATTTATCGGGCTGTGTAGAGAAAATCAAGGTATTGGTTGTGTCAATTCCAGTATTTTGCGCCTGCAGGATGATATTACCGTTTTCGTCTGCTTGAATCACATCAAAAAAAGAATCCCAACTACCAATGTCCTTCCAATCCAAATCGGCCACCGGAATCACTGCCGCTAAAGGGGTTTTCTCCATGATCCCGTAGTCAATCGTCTCCGGTTTAATCTTCATCCAGGTTTCAACAAAGGCAGGGTTTAAATGATCATGGTTAAGATACAGTAACCCCGCATTGAGATTGTTATAGAGATCAGGCATCAGCTTGTTAAACTCCTGCCAAACCACATCTGCCCGACAGATGAACATACCAGAATTCCATGAGCAGGTTACATTTTTAATCAGTTCATCGGCGCGTTCTTGATGAGGCTTCTCGATGAAATTAACCACTTTATAAC
>JAGOVY010000092.1 GCA_018060515.1 Anaerolineaceae bacterium
AATTAATAAGTTCTCACGCTTTTTTTCGTGTGTAGTTTGTCAGTCCAATTAAACGCGAAACAACCATCGCCACATACCCCACACCCAAGAATTGCTCAATCATCGCCAATACCCGTGTCGGAGCAGATACTGCCATTATGTCACCCAAACCGGTAGCGGAAAGGTTGGTGAAACTGAGAAAGAGAAGTTCGAGGAAGGTGGGCTGATGCCCTGGAGCGGTAGTGTTGATGATGCTGCCAGGAGACCAAACCAGGCAAACCATAAAAGCATGTGCAAAGCCCCATGCCAGCAGGGTGAAGGTAGCTCCTACAGCAAAAAGCTCATCAGTGGTGACGTTTTTATCGGCCATCATATAAAAGATAAGGCTGACGGCGGTGTAAATATAGAGCACCGATTCTAACAGCGAAGACCATGCCTGCAGTTGCTGTGTTTTGTATATCGAGCTTATGATCGCCATGGCAAAGGCAGGCAAGGCGATGATCCAGGCAATCCAATGTACCCTGGATTTGCTGGTGACCACCCAAAGTACCATGAGTAACACCACAAGCCCAAACGCACTGATTACGATGTGACCGCTGGGGTGTTTGTCAAACACTGCATAGAGAACCATCAGCACAAGTTGGGTTGCCAGCAGGAACGCGGAAGGATTACGTGTGATCAGCCGTTTTCGAAACGCTGCGAGTGTATTATTCTTAACCATTGTAGAGGGAATTATACAATAACTCACCAAAGCTGACGTTTTCACACCAGCCGGCTTATTCTTTGTTATACTCTCATTGCTGGAGGTAAAATGTTTTCATCTATCTTTTCTATCATCCCAATTGAAGGTTTTAACTGGTACGCCTGGGTGGTGCTGCCGCTCATCATTTTTGCTGCGAGGATATTTGATGTTACGCTGGGAACTCTGCGCATCATCTTTGTCGCTCGTGGAAAACGCAATCTTGCGCCTCTACTGGGATTTTTTGAAGTCCTGATTTGGATTGTTGTCATCAGTCAGTTGGTGCAAAACCTTGAAAGCCCGACAGCCTATATCGGTTACGCTGCCGGCTTCGCCGCCGGCAATTACATTGGTATGGTGCTTGAAGATAAGCTTGCGCTGGGCACCTACATTCTACGCCTGATTACTGCTGAAAACCCTGAGGAGATGATTACACGGCTGCGAGATATGGGTTTCGGCGTGACCAATGTGCGCGGCGAGGGGAAAACTGGTGAAGTTCACATGATCTATGCAATCGTTAAGCGCCGTGATGTAGACCAGGTGCTTGAGGTTGTTCATGAAATGAAACCCAATGCTTTCGTTTCGATTGAGGAAGTCCGCTCTACTGAGAAAGGTATTTTCCCGATAGGTCTGGCAGCCCAGGCACGCGGTTCACTCTTACGCAAGTCGAAGTGAGGGCTGGTTGCGGCTTGAGTTTTGGCTATGGGTTTGTTTAATTAATAAAACAGGGCAGCCGGATGGCTGCCCTGAATCGTTCCGCAACAAATTTACTTTACTTTATCCATAGAAATACCGAGTGCATCAGCCACGCCTTTACCATAGGCAGGGTCTGCTTTAAGACAGTTGCCAATATGACGGATCTTGATGAACTCTGGAGCATCACCCATGGCGCGGGCAGTGTTCTCAAAGAGTACCTGCTGCTGAGCTTTGCTCATCAGGTTGAACAGTTTGCCCGGCTGGGTGTAGTAATCGGAATCGTCTTCGCGGAAGTCCCAGTTGTCGACTGCACCATTGAGCTCCAGGGGCGGTTCTTTATACTCAGGCTGAGCATCCCACTCGTTGAAGCTGTTGGGAGTGTAAGCCAGGGTGCTGCCATGGTTGCCATCTACACGCATCTGACCGTCGCGGTGTGAGGCATGGCTGCCAGATTTTGTGGGGCTGTTCACGGGAATCTGATGGTGATTGACGCCGAGGCGGTAGCGTTGTGCATCGCCATAGGAGAATAAGCGACCCTGAAGCATCTTGTCAGGTGAAAAGCCAATTCCGGGGACGACGGCGCCAGGGTTGAAAGCTGCCTGCTCCACATCCTGGAAGTAGTTCTCGGGGTTGCGGTTCAACTCCATCACACCAACTTCGATCAGCGGAAAGTCCTTCTTGTACCAGACTTTGGTAAGATCGAAGGGGTTATAAGGCATCTTCTTTGCCTGATCTTCGGTCATCACCTGAATGTATAACTTCCAGCGCGGGAAGTCGCCTTTGGCGATACTGTTGAACAAATCACGCTGGTTGCTCTCGCGATCTTTGGCCACAATCGCTTCTGCTTCCTGGTCGGTGATTGTTTTGATACCCTGCTGCGTAACCAGGTGGAATTTCACCCAAACGCGTTCGTTCTTGGCGTTGATCATGCTGAAGGTGTGGCTGCCAAACCCGTGCATGTGGCGGTAGGAGTAAGGGATACCGCGATCGCTCATCGTAATGGTCACCTGGTGCAGGGCTTCGGGCAGAGAGGTCCAGAAGTCCCAGTTATTGGTGGCCGAGCGCATATTGGTTTTTGGGTCGCGTTTGACTGCGCGATTGAGATCGGGGAATTTGTGTGGGTCACGCAGGAAGAAAACCGGGGTGTTGTTACCCGTCAGATCCCAGTTGCCTTCTTCGGTATAGAACTTGATGGCGAAACCGCGGATATCACGCTCTGCGTCAGCAGCCCCGCGCTCTCCGGCGACTGTTGAAAAGCGCACGAAGACTTCAGTTTCTTTACCCACTTTGGAAAACAGATTTGCCCGGGTGTATTTGGTAATGTCGTGTGTAACGGTGAATTTCCCAAATGCTCCTGAACCTTTGGCGTGCATACGTCTTTCCGGGATAACTTCACGGTCAAAATGCGCCAGTTTCTCCAAATACCACACATCTTGCAACATCATAGGTCCGCGAGGGCCAGCGGTAAGGGCGTTATCGTTCTCCGGCACTGGTGCGCCGGCAGCTGTTGTCAGCTTTTTTTTGTCTTTCATAATTATTCTCCTTTTGTGATTTGATTTGTATTGTTACACTGTGGACATAAACCATTGAAAATGACATTCTTTTGCCTGACTTTGAAATGCTCCAACCCTTTGATTTCAAGTTGAGCGCTTTCCAGCGGAAAGTTGGTCAACTCGCCGCATTGATCGCACTTAAAATGTCCATGATTTTCAAGTTTGCTATCATAACGGGTTTCACCCCCATCAATATTCAGACAGTTCACCAGCCCCGAGCCGGAAAAGGCGTGCAGTGTGTTGTAAATGGTTGTTCGTGATAGAGAGGGGATTTCAGGTGAAAGAGCGCTGTAAATCTCTTCTGCAGTGGGGTGGTGCATGTTTTGATGCAGGTATTCGAGCACCCTAACGCGTTGATAGGAAGGGCGTATGCCCTTGGTTCGCAGTAATTTTGAAAACTCGTCAACGGTCATTGTTTGATTCATAATGATATTATAACACAACTATAAACAATATAAACTTTAAATAATAAGAATATTGTAATATTTACAATATTCTTATAACACAACTTATTAGCATAGACCAACAACCCTGTTCATCCACGGATTGTTCGTTAAATTATTTCCGAATCGTCTTTCATTTACAGATTCAGCAAGTAACAAAGTGGTTTAATGATGGTCACTCTGGCGCCAGCCTTCAGTAGTTTTGGCAAAGGATCAGCCCAATACTGCCTCTCGACGCCGAGCTCTTCAAGTGCTACCTTGACCTAAAGGATGTCTGCGCATCGTAGAAATGCTGAATCACCCCACCCATTCAC
Source organism: Anaerolineaceae bacterium (assembly GCA_018060515.1). GTDB lineage: Bacteria > Chloroflexota > Anaerolineae > Anaerolineales > Anaerolineaceae > UBA6107. The sequence continues at coordinate 3,725 of JAGOVY010000092.1, forward strand.
TTTCGTTCTTTCACACGAGCGCTGACCATTAGGTTTGAGACGACCAATGGTTTTCAAGCCCTCCAAACGATGATGGTGACTTTTTCGCTCCAATCATTGAGCATACTGTTGCCGCCATAAGCCATGTTCATGCTCATGGCTGTCTCGGTGTTATCAGCTGTTCAGGCGCTCGCCGAGTAGGCTACTTGAGACGCGGCTTGAGCCAGGCTTCCAAGTCGCTGAACATCAGCTCGCGATTGATCTCGTTATGAATTTCGTGAAAGAACCCATCATATACTTTCAGAGTCTTGTCAGATGAACTGGATTTGGCATAAAGCATGTCAGCACCCGCCGGGTCAACGATATGATCCGCGCCGCCCTGGATGATGAACAACGGCAGATTGATTTTGCCGACAGAATCATTAACTTGTTTAATCGCTCCTAACATTTCAGATGAAATACGGGCGGTCATTTTGCCATGGAAAACCAAAGGGTCAGCGACATAGGCTTCGACCACGGCTTTATCATTTGAAAGGTTGTTGACATCCAAATCTATCAACCCCATCTTCGGCGCGATGGCAGAAAGAAGCCTGCCGATGGTAATGGTGATCGGAGAAATGTTGGCAGGGATCATTACCGGTGGCGCTGAAATGATTGCACCAGTGAAATCGGCCTGATGACTTAATAAATGAACACAGGTGATGAGCGCGCCCATGCTGTGACCGTAGATAAACACAGGCACATCGGGGTGTTGTTCAGCCACCATTTTTCGATAGGTGATGAGCGGTGCGCTGTAATCCGCGAACTTGTCGATCATCTCGCGTTCACCTTCCGACTTTCCGTGACCGATATGGTCGAGCGCGTAAACCGCGAACCCGAGTGGCAGAAAGCGGTTAATCACGTTTGTATAGCGGCTGCTGTGTTCTCCTACTCCGTGAACGATGAATAGAACCCCTTTAACTTCGCCATCTGGCAGCCAAGCCTGGTGAAAAATCTTAAGATCTCTCACGCTCTTGAAAGTTCCCTCTGAATGCTTCACTTATGCCTCCTCATGGAAAACAGAAAATGCGGCCTGCGATCATCCGCTATGTTTAATATAGCACAGGATCATGAATTGCCTTCTTACGTTGTTCATCAAAGGAAGAGTAATGAGGTTTAAGCGGATTGTGGTTGTTTCATGCAACAGGCTTTTCACACAGTCCTGAACAATTGAAACCGAAAGGTGGTTTAATCTTGATTCAATTTCGATTTGCCACGAAGTTTTAATGCAGAATTTTCGCTGACGCGAAATTCTGTGATCCTTTGAATCAAATCATATGGGATCGGTTGATTGAGACGAAATTGGATTGCGCCGGTTGAGCACTTGAACTCACTCAGTTCCGATTGAAAACGTGCGATACCAGAAGGCGCTGGGTAAAACCCGATATGGCTGCGATAGGCTGCAAAATGAACCAGGTTGCCGTTGAATACATAGGTGGGGATGCCATATTTGATTGTCTCAACGGCTAAGGGTGCAGCCCGCAGAATAATGGAGCGCACCCGCATCAGGATCTCCCTGACATTTTCAGGAAATTGATGGATGTATTCTTCTACTGGGTTGGTATTATCTCTTTGTTGCTGCATACCGGTTTGCATTATTCCTTCATGATGAAGTTAGCGCTTCCGAGTAGATCGCGCTCAAATTTCTCAATTTACCCATTTTCATTATACATATTCACGACTGTTTTCCATCCTGCAATATTTGTGAAAAACGAGCGGAAAACATCCGCGAAAATTTTCGAATCATTGTTACACCAATTGCGTCTAAAATAATACTGGGCTGCACGAGCTCTACGAGGAGTGTAATTTGGCATGAACGTTGGAGGCGAATTCTATTACGATTCCAGGTGGCGGTTGGAAACCCCCGCGCTGGACACCAGTGGCATGCTCTTCCTCAATGGCGGCAAAGCCTGTCTGATCCTCATCAGCAAATACCTGCGCGCTCAGGGAATTAATCGGGTGCTGCTGCCAGCCTACATCTGCCCAACCATCATCAACACCCTTGAAAAGTGCGGCATCCTCTGCGGGTATTACCGCATCACACCGCAGCTAACCATAGACCTTGATGACCTGGTATTTAAGGCGGAGAGTTATGAAGCAGTGTACTTCATTAATTATTTTGGGTTTCCTCACTCAACTACCGAACATCGCCTGCTGCAAGAGCTTCAGCGCAGCGGCAGGCTTTTGGTGGAGGATAACGCGCAGGCGGGGTTTTGCGGGGAGTTTATCGGAGATTTCGTTTTCAACAGTATGCGAAAACTTTGCCCATATGATGGCGGCTACCTGCTGACGCAGTTGGATGTGCAGCCTCACTTAGCAGCGCACAACGAGCAGCCCAACCGCCGCCTGCCATTGATTCGAGATTACCGTCTGCGCCTTACCAACTATCTCTATCGGGGCATCGGTGATCGCGAAGAGCTTCAATCGTTATATGATCTTGCCGAATACTATTACGAAACCGACATGCTCATTACTGGTGATGCAGAAGAGCGCTGGCAGATTGAGCACCATGATTGGCAGGGAATCAGGCAGAAACGAAGAGAAAACTATCTTTATCTGCTTAGCCTGCTAACGGCTTTGCCTGAAGTTAAGCCGCTGTACCCTGAACTGCCTGAAAGTGTAATGCCATTCGGGTTGCCGGTTATCGTATCGGGGGTGTCGCGCGATTGGCTGTTTGAAGCGCTGGGAAAAGCCGGCATTGGTTTGACGATTCATTGGGGCGCGCTGCTGCAAGACCCGCGGCTGAACCTTGATACAACCGCGGCAGCCCTGGCTTCAACGATGATGACGCTGGTCATTGATCAGCGCGCCACGCTCAAACAACTCGATTATCAATGGCTAATGCTCCACCAATCGATAAAAGAGTTCAAAGCCCGGCGCAACTGACAGGTTTTTGAAAGCAAAGTGCAAAGAGGTTTACGAGATTATGCCTGCTTCAGCCAAGGTTAGATCAACAACCATGGGAGTATCTTTGCTGCCCAGGTTGAGAATGGCTTCGCGGATGACGGCTTTACGTTCAGCCAGAGGACCTTGGGCGTAGACTTTAGACATGGAGAAGCCGAGGACGGTAGCGTCATCATCCATCAAGACGTCTTCAATCACGCCGATTCTGGTGCCGCCATCGGTGGCAATTTCGCGCCCACGCAGATTGCCCGCCTGGACAAAGCTGTCGCCTTCGGGCACGCTGCCTTTATCTACGATGATTTCTGAACCGGAAACCAGCCAAACATCCACACCGAGCACCTGAACCGCACTACTCAATACGACTTTGTCTTTACGCCGGATGAGTCCTTCAGTACCCAGGTAAACGCCAACCATGTGGCGAATATCCTGGTCAAGATAGATGTCTTTAACCGATCCTAAATTCTTGCCGTCGGTAATGCTGATTATTGGCTTGCCATTAAAACTTTTTGCAGTAATCATACTCACCTCCGTAAAAGATTGCCTGACAAGATGAATCCGTCAGTAAAGCCGCTATAGACTTTCAGGCGTTTTAAACTGATCTCCTAATTGAAGATATTATACAGCCTGCAGCTGTTTTGCTGCGCGATAATATAATAAGATAAAAATAGTCGTAATAATGGTATAATAAACACACGGCAGAAGATTAGTGAGATTTGTATGACTGCCGGTTGATGGGTGCAGCGATATTTACCGCCGGATGACAGAATGCTGAACAAAGGCTGCCCAAAGCTAAAATAAAAACCAAACTGTTGAATCCGCGGAGGGAAAATTGGAAAAGACAGTTTATACCATTGGACACTCAACCCACCCGATTGATGAATTTATCCAAATATTAAAATCGTTTGGAATCCAACAGCTTTTTGATGTGCGTACAATTCCCCGATCAAGGCATAACCCCCAATTCAATATGGAAGAACTTCGGAGGGTGTTGCCGCAGCAGGGTGTTGATTATATTCATATTGCCGGTTTAGGCGGGCTGCGAAAAACCGTTAAGGATTCAGTAAACACGGCTTGGAAGAACGCATCTTTCAGGGGATTCGCAGATTATGTGCAAACACCTGAATTCACAGTCGCGCTCGACGATTTTATAACGCAGGCCCAGCGGGGGGGAAGCGTCATCATGTGCGCCGAAGCGGTTCCCTGGCGCTGTCATCGTACGTTAATTGGCGATGCCTTGCTGACCAGGGGGTTCAGGGTGATGGATATATTCAGTGCAGCGAGCGCCAAACCTCACACCTTGACCCCATGGGCACTTGTGAAGGGTACGCTGGTGATGTACCCCGGCGCGCCGGCTGAAGCTGATTCAACCACACCAGCCGAAGGTGTCGTTGGAGAAGATTTGAATCATGATCTTGTGCAAGTAAAACAAAGCAGGGTATAACCTCGCGCTCGCGATGGATAAAAAGAAGAGTAGTTAAATCATCAATATTTCAAGTAACAAGAAAGGGTTAAAATGGCAATTCGAGATTCATCAGCAATTTGGGAAGGCAATTTGGTTGACGGCAAGGGGAGCATGCGCCTCGGCTCCGGCGCCTATGAGGGCGAGTTCAGTCGCGCCTCCCGCTTTGAAGACGGCCCGGGCACCAACCCGGAAGAGTTAATCAGCGCAGCGCATGCCGGTTGTTTCTCCATGTTCCTGGCGGCGATTCTCTCCAAAGACGGACACACGCCGACCAGGATTAACAC
>JAGOVY010000093.1 GCA_018060515.1 Anaerolineaceae bacterium
ACTGCCACGGTCGATTTACCAACACCCCCCTTACCGGAGGCGATGGCGACAACGTTCTTCACCGGCAATTTCAAAGCTTCTCGGTCTTTCCCATCAGAAGGAACACGGGCAGTCATATTGACATTAACGGTCTTTACCCCTGCGATTGATAAAACAGCCGCCCGTACCTCGTTTTCAATTTTCGTTTTTAATGGGCAGGCCGGTGTGGTTAAAATCACTGTCAACTCAACAGCATCATCGTTTATTTTGATATTCTCAACCATTTTCAATGTTATGAGGTCTTTGTGCAGTTCGGGTTCAATAACTTTGCTCAATGCGGCTATGATCAGATCATCAGTAATCATTTTTCCTCTTCGATTTCACTTTTTCAGATATCCAGCAACTTCATCACAGGCATCGTTGAACAAGCGAATCAGATCCTCATCTGTGGATTTGTATCGCTTTACTGAAAGGCGCGCACAGTGGGTACACCCTCTCATCGCGCGGAAAGAATCTGCATTACACGCGGTACAGCCTCCCAGGCGAATCATCATCAAACTGAAGGCAATTAGTTCAACTTCCTCAGCCTGAGGAGAAGACAAGCGGTCAATCAATTCTCCCCATTTCTCGCCGCGAAGAGCGCCTAATGTGGGAAGGACCCTCAACGGAAACAATATTTCAGTATCTGAGTTCATTAATTATCCTCAAATTACACCGCGTGCACTTTCGCCGCTCTCGCTGCTTCTTCCACTGCATAATTGGTTGGACGAATTTTAGCATAGTATTCCAGGGGTTTGCCGAGCTTCTCTTTATCGTAAATATGGCTGTCTCCACGTACCAGAGAGGCAATGGTAAAGTCGTGATCCATTTTAATCGCATCAAAGGGGCAAAACTCAGCGCACGAACCGCAATTCATGCATTTGTCAGTATCGATATAAAACTCTGCTGACTCAGCAATTGGTTTGCCAGTTTCTGCGTCCTTCTTACGTGTAATCCAAATGCATTGGGTGGGGCATACTTTTGCACAAATACCGCATGCGGTGCAGCGATATTTCTTCTCTCCGCTTTCATTGAGTGTATAGAGTAAGAATGGAATCACCCTGAATTCTTCAGGGATGAACACCGACTCTTCAGGGTATTGAACCGTGAACAACCCTTCTGCAGCAATCGTCCCACGTTTTGAAGCAAGCTGTTTGTTGCCGAACTTTTCGGCCGTAAAGGTGGAGATGAAATGTTTTAGTGTTACTCCCAACCCTTTTATGATTCCTATTCCGTTCATTTCTCCTCCTCTCCTACCGATCGACTTCACCAAGAACAATATCAACCGAGCCTAGAACGGTCACTGCATCAGCAATTTTTCCACCGATGCACATTCTCTCGAGGCTTGTGATATTAATCATAGATGGCGCGCGAACATGATAGCGTTTAGGGTTTGTTTTTCCATCAGAGACCAGGTAGAAACCGAGCTCACCACGCGGACCTTCAACCCTGCCGTAAGACTCTCCTGCAGGTACACGCACTGAATATTGCACTTTTCCTGCCATAACCGGACCACCTTCAGGGATCTGTTCGACGACCTGCTTTAAAATCCTTAAGCTCTGGCGAATTTCATCAAGCCGTACAAGATAGCGGTCGTAGACATCGCCATGGTTGCGGTGACAAACCTCAAAATCAAAGCGATCATAAATCCCATAAGGATCAGCCCTCCTGACGTCATAAGGAACCCCTGAGGCGCGCAGAATCGGACCAGAGGCTGAAAACGCGATGGCATCTTCAGCAGTCAAAACACCAACCCCCTCGCAACGTGAGCGCAATACTTCATTTTCGGTCAAATATCGATCCAGATCGTCGATCTTCCTTGGAAGGCGATCTTCAACCAATTGTTTTACTTTTTGAAAATCTGCATTTGTGATATCCCTGACCACCCCGCCAAAGCGGAAATAATTGCACATCATGCGTGATCCTGAAACCGATTCAAAAATATCAAGGATCAACTCTCGTTCTTCAAGCGCATAAAGTGATGGGGTAAAAAAGGCGCCAAGGTCGTTGAGCAAGAACCCGATGGACATTGTGTGGCTGGCTATGCGTGTTAGTTCCGCCATCATCACACGTATGTATTCTGCCCTTTCAGGCGGTTTTACTCCCAACAACTTCTCCACCGCCAAAGCGTAACCAAAGTTGTTGCTCATGGAGGAAAGGTAATCCAGTCGGTCAGTATAGGGCATGTTTTGCAGATACGTATTGCGTTCGCCGATTTTTTCGTGATTTCGGTGCATATAGCCCAATACTGGTTTGAGTGCGAGAACTGTCTCGCCCTCAAGTACTGCCACCATGCGAAAGACGCCGTGTGTGGATGGGTGCTGCGGCCCAATGTTGACAATCATACGATCAGATTTTATATCTTCTGATTCTGCAGTTAATTTGGAGGTTAGTGCAGTGTAAAAGGATTGATCTAAATCAGGTTTCCAGTCATTGGGATCAAAATTTTTTGGATACTGTACATTATCTTGAAAGATGTTTGTTTCTTCGGAATGTGCCGCTCTGCCCTCCGGCCAGCGGCTCTTAAACGGTTTGATAGGTTCTTCATAAAAAGGTTCCTGCCAATCCTTTCTTAATGGGAACCCTTCAAACCCTTCCCAAAGCAGCAACCGTCTTAAATCATCATGTCCCGAAAATTTTACGCCAAACATATCCCAAACTTCACGTTCTTGAAAATCAGCACCCGGATACAGAGTTGATAGGCTTGGCACTTCGGGGGTTATCCTGGTGACGAATACCTTAAGTTCCAATATTTTTCCGCCAATTGTTTTATACAAATGATAGACAACCTCAATCAGGTCGTCAGGAAAATCATCGACAGCAGTGATTGAAGTGAGATAATCAAACCCGAGCTCATTTTTAAGGTATGTAACAACTTCTATCAGCGCGTTGGCAGAAACAACCAAACCCTCATACCCCTGCCTCTCATCGGCATGGACTGCTGTTTTGAATCGGGCAATCAACTCAATACTGACTTTATCATGTGTACTTTTATCGCTCATGATTGGTCTACCTCCGATTCAGTATTTTCTTGAAGGTTTTCTTCTGGACGATGGGTTTCGGCAAATATCATTTCAACCTTGCGCGGATCGTAAATATCCGGGCCTAACACGGGTATTGGAATCTCTACAAGTGGCTTTTTATCATACCAACTTGTATGTTTCAACTCCTCTTTTTTGACTTTTTCCTGTAGCGTTATCAAACCATGCAGTAAGGCTTGAGGTGTTGGCGGACAGCCAGCAACGTAGACATCCACCGGAATATAGGTGTCAATTCCGGGAACAACGTTGTAGCCTTCCTTAAACGGTCCGCCGCCAGAGGCACATGCACCCATAGCCAATACGTACTTCGGCAGCGACATTTGATTGTACAATCTGACGATGTTCGGCAACATCTTCTTCGTTACCGTACCGGCAACAATCATCACATCTGCCTGTCTCGGGCTTGCCCGCATCACTTCCATGCCAAAACGCGAAAAATCGTAACGGCTGGCTGCAGTACAAATCATCTCGATTGCGCAGCACGCCAGACCAAACATCATTGGCCAAAGCGAATTGCTGCGACCCCAGTTGTAAATCCGGTCTAAAGTCGTAATCGTGACTTGCTGTCTCAACTCAGCAGGAATTTCGACATCAGGCTTGTTCAACCCACTTTTTTCGTCCATTTGACCCTCACCAATTGAATTATTACCATTTTATACTTGATAAGATACCTGTCAAGCGTATAATATGTATAAATATATTTTTACTAATTTAGGCGAGATTGAACACTCAGCAAAAAATTAAACATTTCCTTGAGATCCATAAGAGCGCTACGGTAAATCAACTCAGCGTGGCGTTGGGGCTTACCAGAGCAGATATCAACTACCATGTCCGCAAGTTATGTAATCAAAATGAATTGGAGATTCTTCCCGAAAGATATCAGGCTGGCGCCGGCAAACCCGCACGCAAATTTACGCTTGTCAAAGCTGCCCCTGCACAACTATCCAGTTTAATCTACAAAACCTTGAACGCGCACCTCTTTAGCGTATCGAACCGCTATCCAATTAATTATGATCCCGCTTCCATCATAAGCCAAGGAATCTTAAGCGAATTACTCGTCATTACAAAAGCTGAAGGAGTCTCACCAACCATTAAATTAAATAAACTGATAGCAATGCTATCAGTTTATGGGATTCAAATCCGTTGGCAAGCTGGAAAGCAAGGACCGCAGCTTCAAGTGGTAAAAGAATCATTGTCTTCAATTATTAAAGACAGCCTGGTGGTTGAACAAATTTTAGAGATCCTCATCAGCGAGATTGAACGCCAGATCTCATAAAACACCAACACAGCCGCAAATTGGATGTATCTACTCTACCGTAACAGATTTTGCGAGGTTTCGCGGTTGGTCGACATCCAAACCCCTCATAGCAGCCACGTGATAAGCCAGTAACTGCAAGGGGATCGAGGTTACAACCGGGCTGAGCATCCAGGGAGCATCGGGAACCCACAAAACGTGGTCAGCCAGTGAGGCAACTCTTGTATCCCCTTCTGTTGCGACCGCAATCACGTAACCTCCGCGGGCTTTTGCCTGCTCAATTTGTGAAATCATCTTGTCGTGCCAGGGATCATCGATCGCAATCGCCAAGATCACCATTTTCTCATCAATCAGGGCAATCGGACCATGTTTCATTTCACCAGCCGGGTAGGCTTCAGCATGGATGTAGGAAATTTCTTTAATCTTCAGCGCACCTTCAAAAGCAATCGGCATATTAATGCCCCGGCCAAGGTAAAGCATATCTTTGCTGTCTTTGATCACATGAGCAGCTTCTTTTACTTCACCTTCTCTGTCAAGACAGCGGCCAACCAGGTCAGGGATCAAGCGCAAATCGCTTACCAGCCTCAATCGGTCTTTTTCTGGCAGAACCCCTCGCAAATCACCCAGCAAGATGGCAAGCATGTAAAGATCAACCAGCGGCGCGGTGAAGGCCTTGGTTGAAGCAACCCCGATTTCCGGGCCGGTTTGCATGGAAATTGATCCGTCCGCAATCCGCATCGCCTGAGAACCTATAGCATTTACAATCGACCAATTTGTGGCGCCTTTCTTGCGTGCCTCTTCCATCGCTGCCAGCGTATCCGCCGTTTCACCCGATTGGCTGATAGAAATAACCACCGTATTTTTATCCACAATCGGATCAGCGTAGCGAAACTCTGATGCAATTTCCATTGTAGCTGGAATTCTTGCAATGTTCTCAATTAAGGTCTTCCCTACCATGCCCGCATGAGAGGCTGTGCCGCAACCAGTCAAGACAATTCGCTGGATGTCCTTCGCCTTTTCCTGGTCAAGGTTCAGTTCAGGGAGGCGAATCCGTCCGGCTCTGAAATCTACTCTGCCAGCCAGTGTATTGGTTAAGGACTGAACTTGCTCGAAAATTTCTTTCTGCATAAAATGGCGATATTCGCCCTTTTCTGCTGAAACCTGATCCCAGGCGATGAGAGTAGTTTGCGCTTTGATCGGAGTTCCATCAAGAGTCGAGATCGCAACACTCTCCCGTTTCACCACTGCCAACTGACTGGACTCAAGGAAGATCATTTTTCGGGTGTGCTCAAGGATGGCTGGCGTATCTGATGCTATGAAATTTTCGCCTTCGCCTAAACCAATCGCCACTCCGCCGGCGTTACCAATTCGCGCCGCGATAATCTTATCGGGCTCGCGAGAGGAAAAAACAACGATCCCATGCGCACCTTTGAGTAAAAGCAATGCCTTTCGAACTGCACTTTCCAGATCAGCCGATATTGCATAAAACTTTTCAACCAAATGTACTATCGTTTCTGTATCAGTATCTGATTGAAACAAAACCCCTTCTGCGGTTAATTCTTCTTTTAACTCAATGAAGTTCTCTACAATCCCATTGTGGACGACAACCACTTCACCGCTATTGCTGAGATGCGGATGAGCATTTCTGGCACTTGGTTCGCCATGAGTCGCCCAGCGGGTATGCCCAATTCCCATCGTCCCGCTGATGGGGTTTTCTGATATCTCATTCAACAAATTGATCAGTTTACCGGCGTTGCGCCGCACTTCGATAGCCCCATTCGACAATACAGCCAAGCCGGCAGAATCGTATCCCCGATATTCAAGTTTTTCGAGTCCTTTTAAAATAATTGGTGTCGCGTTTTTCTCACCTATGTAACCGACAATTCCACACATTCCATCCTCCAAAGATTGGCAACCATTCGTGTATCTGTGTTGCGTTTTTTACAAGTGAGAAGTGCAGACCGTGTCGATCTGGAGGGCTTCCGCTGATCATTCGATTTTCCCGACAGAGCCGGTTAGCCTTGCCTTGCGGCAAAGAACCCTCATCCTCGTCATCCGATATTTATCCGGACCATGCGCTTATCTTCCACTTGTTGCTCTTCAAGCTGTCAAATGAAAATTATACCTTAATCATATCTCATCCCAGTTTTCAGCTCACCAAAACGAATTTTTGCAGAAGCTGAGGTTCTCTGTTCCGGTATTTCGTTTAGACTCGTTGAATGCTCAAAACCTTTGTTTGCACTCAACCTGCACGCTAATCGTTCTTGACATTTTTCCGACTGCTTTATAGAATGCTTATATAAAGATTCGGTGGATTTTTCATTCCAAAACAAGTTGTGGTCAGATAAAAAATAAAACCCACACACACCCCAGGAGGAATAATGAACGCACCAAAAGAATTGAGATATGCAAGTTCCGATGAATGGTTGTTAGTTTCTGGTGGCAGCGCTACCATTGGTGTTTCTGATTATGCCCAAGATCAGCTTTCTGATGTGGTTTTCTTTGAAGTAAGCGTTTCAGTTGGCGACGTTGTCGACAAGAATTCCATCATTGCCACAATTGAATCCGTAAAAGCCGCTGCAGATGTAAAAACACCAGTTTCCGGAAAAATAATTGAAATTAACGAGGAGTTAGCCAACGCCCCCGAGGTCATTAACTCGGACCCTTACGGCAGTGCTTGGATCCTAAAAATTGAACTTACCGACCCCAGCCAGGCGGAAGCATTGATGGATGCTGATGCCTATACCGCTTTTTGCGAGACGCGAGGAAGTTAAATGTTTATCCCTCATTCAGAGGATGAAAAGAAGACGATGCTGAAAAGCATCGGGGTTTATAGTCTTGATGATCTGTTTTCCGATGTCCCGGAAAAATATCGCTTCCCCTCCTTAGCCTTACCTGCAGGTGTCACTGAAATGGAAGCGCTCGCAGAACTCGGCGAATATGCTTCTGCAAATGAAACCGTAAACGACCTTGTTTGTTTCCTTGGCGCCGGTGCATATAATCATTATTCGCCTGCCGTCGTCGATTCGATTCTCAGACGCGGCGAATTCTACACAGCTTACACTCCGTATCAACCTGAAATTTCTCAAGGAACCTTGCAGGCAATTTTCGAATTTCAATCGTTGGTTGCCAACTTAACCGGCATGGATGTCAGCAATGCATCGCATTATGATGGCGCCACCGCTGCAGCTGAATCCGCGATCATGGCGTACCATAACTTCAGAGGCAAACGCCCGAAAATTGTCCTCTCCGCGGCGTTGAACCCGCAATACCGTGAGGTAATTTGCTCCTATCTGTGCGGCTACGAAGACATGGAAATCATCACAAGTGAGAGTGCATCTCAGTTTGCTGACAAACCTGATGACCTAATTCACCTCATCGATACAGAGACAGCATTGGTCATCGTCCAATATCCCGATTTCTTCGGCAGAATACAGAATTTCAGAAAATTGGTTGAACATGCACATCAGCTCGGCGCCATGGTAGCATTTTCTGTAAACCCAATCGCGCTTGGCATCCTCACTCCTCCTGGCGAACTGGGCGCTGACATCGTGATTGGCGAAGGACAACCGCTCGGTATTCCGCTCTCCTACGGTGGCCCATATTTGGGTTTCTTGGCAACCCGTAAAGAATTCGTTCGAAAGCTCTCAGGTAGACTGGTGGGTGAAACTATTGATGCCAGCGGTAAACGCGGCTATGTACTGACGCTTACAGCACGCGAGCAGCATATCCGGCGAGAAAAATCAACTTCCAACATCTGCACCAACCAGGGATTAATGGCTCTGGCCGCAACCATTTATATGAGCCTCCTCGGTAAACATGGCATGCAGCAAGTTTCTGACCTGTGTTACCAAAAATCTCACTACGCGGCCAGTGTCCTCGCTAAACTTCCTGGGTTTGACTTGCCTTCAAAAGATGCTTTCTTTCATGAGTTCGTAATTAAATGCCCCAAAAATGTGGCGGAAATCAATAGGGATTTACTCGACCTCGGCTTCTTGGGCGGGTACGA
>JAGOVY010000094.1 GCA_018060515.1 Anaerolineaceae bacterium
ACCGCGGTGTTCATACGCTTGCAGAAGAAGCGACAGCGGCGTATGAATCCGCCAGGCTAAAAGTAGCTGAATTTATTGGTGCTACGACCTCACAGGAAATTATTTTTACAAGAAATACCACCGAATCGATCAATCTCGTGGCAAAAACATGGGGGCAGACCAATCTCAATCCTGGTGATGTCATTCTTCTCACTGAGATGGAACACCATTCAAATCTGGTTCCATGGCAGATGCTGGCTGCGGAAAAACAACTTCAGCTTGAGTTTGTCCCTGTGAATGACCAAGGAGCACTTGACTTAACAGAGTATGAACGATTATTGTCTCTGCAGCCGAGATTGGTTTCGTTTACTCACATGTCTAACGTTTTGGGAACGATTAATCCAGCCAAGGAGATGATCCAGGCTGCCAGAAAAGCTGGCGCTGTCACTTTGTTGGATGCGGCACAATCAATTCCACACCTTGCCGTAAATGTCAAAGACCTTGACGTCGATTTTCTCGCGTTTTCAGCTCACAAAATGTTGGGGCCAACAGGTTTAGGTGTGTTGTGGGGGCGTAAGAACCTGCTTGAAGCGATGCCGCCCTTTTTGGGCGGAGGCGATATGATCAAGAAAGTATTCCTGAGGTCTTTTTCAGCCAATGATTTGCCGCACAAATTTGAAGCTGGCACACCTTCCATTGCTGAAGCTATTGGTTTGGGCGCGGCGATTGATTATCTACAAAAAATCGGCATGAATGCGGTTTTAGCCCATGAACAGATGATTACAGCGTATGCACTTGAAAAACTAACAGAAATCAGCGGACTAAAGCCGTTGGGGCCACAAAACGCATTACTTAAAGGCGGTGTAATTGCATTTACATTGGACGGTATTCATCCGCATGATGTTGCCCAAATACTGGATTCTCGCGGTATCGCTGTAAGAGCGGGCCATCATTGCGCGATGCCGTTACATGAAATCCTGCAGGCTGAGGCTTCGACACGAGCAAGTTTTTATATTTATAACGACAAACAAGATGTAGACCGCCTTATCGAAGGCTTGCATAAAGTAAAACAGGTTTTTGGGTAATCTAATGGATGATCTTTATCGAGAAGTAATCATTGAGCATTATAAAAACCCTTCTTATAAGGGGACACTTGATCCACATGATATTTCGTTTGAAGATGAGAATCCCCTGTGCGGTGATCATATTCGCATCGATCTTCGAGTAGACCAGGCTGGAATAATTACAGAGGCTGCTTTTAGCGGGCATGGCTGCGCGATTTCATTAGCCTCAGCTGATTTGCTATTGGAAACGGTTGTTGGTAAAGACGTTGAGGATGTGAAAAAGTTTTCTAAAGAGCAATTATTGGAATTGCTTGGGATTGAGCTGGGACCTGTCCGATTGAAATGCGCTTTATTGCCCCTGAAAATTCTAAAGGCAGGGGTGTATGGGGTAGGCGAATCTGGTGACGTACTTCTTGCGGAGGAATCTTAATGAATCAGGATAGTTCAGAGTACACATTTTACCGCATCGCACCTGTTGAGGAGTTTCCACAAGGTGAGCGTTTGTTTCTTGAAATAGAAGGACACCCGATTGTGATTTTTTCACTTGCCAATGAATTTCTGGCGACAGGTGATATTTGCTCGCATGATGGCGGTGAGATTGGTGAAGGGGAGATGTCTGGAGAAGAAATTATCTGTCCTCGGCATGGAGCAAGATTTAATATCCGAACCGGCAAGGCGCTTTCCTTGCCGGCGGTAGAAGGTATCCCGGTTTATCCGATCAGGATTGTTGAAGGATTTTTAGAGGTCGGCGTTACAACTGCATCATAAATTAAAGAACCTTATTCTTCGCAACCAAAAACGCCAATTATTCGCAGAATATCGAAGCCTTCTGCGAATTTTCTTTCAGCCAGAGCTCCGTTTTTCACGAGAATTGAACGAGTCAAATCAGGGTTGAAGTAGTATTTATCTGCATAGGTTTTATATTGCGCCAACGCGTTGATTTTCTTCTCAACATCTTGTTCATTGACCTCAACTAGAAAATGAGGAAAGAAACCATAGCTGCTTCGAATTACGTCGTAACCTAAGACGGTTGTGCCGCGAAAAGCTCGTAAACCCTCTTCCGTCACCGTGGCATGGTCTTGATGCAGGTCAGCGCTGGTATGCAGGAAAACAATGTCTGGCTGGAAAGAAGTTCGAACTTCAATCATGTATTCCAGAATTTCCTGCCTGAATTGTTGAAAACGACGAGTTTCAAAGGTGCCGATGATTACTTTTTCAGCCGGAACACCCAACTTTTCCAAACTTAGGTAGTGCTCATTGAGAACATTCGTAAGCAGCGGGTTCTTCTGATTGTCTGAGAGCGTTACACAGCGTAAATCAGTTTGAGAGGCGATATGCGAAATTAGGGCACCACAGCCAATTTCAATATCATCCGGATGGGCGCCAAAAAAACAAACTCGCTTGCCAAAGAAAGTCATATCGTGATTCATATTCACCTATTTTGTAGCAAGAATTCCACCAACAACTTTTGTCATCACCAATTTACCCTCAAGGTCGAGCCGCTTCTTGGCTACCTCAGTAATCTGGTTCATAATCTTTTCGAAGTCGTCTTTACCAACGAAGAAACTGCTCCACAATCTTCGATCTTCAGACATCGAGGCGCGAGTATAGGCGATATACGGCTCGACGCTTTCGAAGGTGAGCGGGTTTTCAAAGATATGCAAGTCAACTTGGGAATACAATGACTTTATCGTTGAGAGAAACTCGGTTGAAAAGCGGGAACTGCCTGGCATGGGGGGGATCGTTTTTCCTGTGGCTTCGCGGATGATGTCATAAAAAAGTTGTTTATTTGCAGGCATTGGTCCGGTGGTAAACAGGCGGCCGCCTGGTTTGGTGATGCGGTGCATTTCACTGATGGTGTGCGGTACGTTTTCTGCATAGTAAATGGCGAAGCAGCAGGAGACAAAATCAAATGTGTTGTCGGCATATTGGAACGGCAGATTAAAGTCGAGGAAATCAAATTTGATATCGCTGCCACGGCGCTTGTTTTCAGTACGCGCCTGATTTAGCAAATCTTCCGATACATCACCGCCTGTTATTTCAGCATCGCCATGTAATACATCGTAATACGAAAAACATTGTTTACCAGATCCACAACCCACATCGAGAATCTTGCTTCCTTTTTCGAGTTGAATTAAATCAAGCATCCATTTGTCAATATCGAGCGCGCCAAATTTAGAGTGGATATCAATCCGAACGGCAAGGTCTTTGGTGGTTTCTTGAAAATCAATTTTCATTTTTCCTCTAAGAATTATTTTTTAAGTATATAAGGAGTCGCTTGAATGTCAAGGAACCCTAACAAATCCTGGGAAGCAATTCACCGCTCATAACGCTTAATAGCCGGGTACCGCCAATTTGAGTACGCAAGAAGACACCTTGTTTTGGATTGTCATGAACTCGCCCGATAATGGCTGCGTGTTTTCCATATTTCGATTTTCGCATACTCGTTAAAACCGATTGGGCATCCTTTTCGGGTAAAATGACGATAATTTTCCCTTCGTTTGCCACATAGAGCGGGTCAAACCCTAATAACTCACATGCTGAAGAAACATCAGAGTTGATTGGGAGGGAAGACTCATCAATCGTAATCCCAACGCCGCTTTGATGTGAAATTTCGTTTAGTGTGGTTGCAACACCACCCCTTGTAGGGTCACGTAACACATGAATTGAAGAAGAAGTATTTAAGATATCCGCGATTAAATGATTTAATGGGGCTACATCTGATTGGATATTTGCTGTTAAACCAAGCTCACCACGCGCTGTGAGAACCGCAAGCCCATGATCACCAAGCGTGCCAGAAACGATTACAGTATCACCGGGTTGAGCGTTGGAGCCTGAGATGTTCATATTCGCGTTTACAGATGCAACGCCGCTGGTGGAGATAAAGAGCCCATCAGCTTTGCCTTTTTCGACTACTTTAGTATCGCCGGCAATAATCGGCACACCAGCTTCATGAGCAGTTTCTGCCATAGATGCAACGATTTTTTCAAGGTCGGTGATCTTAAATCCTTCCTCTATGATGAAACTGGCTGTCAGGCAGAGAGGGGTTCCGCCTGAAACGGCAATGTCATTGATCGTGCCGGCAACCGCAAGCTGGCCGATATTTCCACCGGGGAAGAAAAGCGGACTGACGATATGTGCATCTGTACTCACCACCAGTCTGCCGGTATGTTTTCCGGGGATCTCGGCAAAATCGTTGCCCGCGAGCAGGGCAGGGTTGTTGAAGTGAGGCAGAAAGACGTTTTTTATCAGTTCGTTGGTCATCAATCCACCTGAACCATGACCCATAACGATTACATCAAAATTGGTCATGGGAAGCGGGCAAACTGGCCCCTGCATGGACAGGATATTGGGTTCAGCCATGGTTTTGTTCCGCATTCAATCTTGAATATCGATAGTAGGCGGCGCATGTTCCTTCGGAAGAAACCATCGTCGCACCAAGGGGGTGTTGCGATGTGCAGAGTGAACCAAACGCCGGGCATTCAAATGGTTTCTTAATTCCTTGAAGAATTTGACCAGCGATGCAAATTTCTGATTCGAGAGTATTAATACCTTCCACTTTGAATCTGGTTTCTGCATTATAGAAAGCGAATTCATCCTTCAATCTCAAGCCGCTTGCAGGGATTAAACCGATTCCGCGCCAATTGCGGTCACAGATTTCGAAGACATCAGAGATCATCTTTTGTGCCGGTAAGTTTCCAGCTTCGGTAACCACGCGAGTGTACGCATTTTCAACCGAGAATACACCCTTTTCCAGTTGCTGCACGGTCATTAAAATACCTTGCAAAAGGTCAAGAGGTTCAAATCCGGTGATCACAATCGGTAATTGATACTGTTGACTGACTTCGTGGTATTGGTGATAACCCATAATCGTGCAAACATGGCCTGCGCCAAGGAAACCCTGAACACGATTATTGGCGGAACCTAAAATGGCATGCATGGCAGCCGGAACGGTTACCTGAGACACAAGAATTGAGAAATTGGTCAGGCCGAGTTTCTGCGCGTAGAGTACGCTTGCAGCGTTAACCGGTGCGGTCGTTTCGAAACCAATGGCAAAAAAGACAACCTGTTTATCGGGGTTTTCAACCGCAATTTGCACCGCGTCAAGCGGTGAATAGACGGTTTTTACCTGCCCGCCAAGCGACTTGACTTTCAGCAGATTGCTGCTGGAGCCTGGAACGCGCAACATATCACCAAATGAACAAAAAATAACCTCAGGGTTGGCGGCAATCGAAAGGGCTTTGTCGACGAGTTCAAGCGGTGTTACACAAACCGGGCAACCTGGTCCGTGCACGAGTTCGATGGAATCTGGCAGGAGCTGATCAATTCCATGCTGCATGATGGAATGTGTTTGACCGCCGCAAATTTCCATAATCACCCAAGGGTGGCGGGTGATTTCATGAATCTTCGTAAGAAGCGGTTTTACTAAATCGGCGTTGCGAAATTCATCCAGATAGCGCATCAGGTATCCTTTGCCTCTGATAAGTCATCGTCAAGCGCTGCCTCAATTTCTGCTAACTCTTTAAACGCCTCAAGAGTCTCGAAAGCCTCCTGTTCGCTAAGCAAGTTTAAGGCAAAACCGGCATGAACGATAACGTAATTGCCGATGATCGCCTCAGGAACAGCCTGAAGACACACCTCACGAACAACTCCGCCGAAGTCAACTTTTCCCATAACAATGGGGCTGGTATTCGAAATTTCAATTATTTTACCTGGAATGGCAAGGCACATTTTGTCCTCTATTGGTCTTTCATTAATAGTGATGTGATCATAATTTGCCCGAATGAAATTCCACCGTCATTGGTTGGCAGGCGTCTATGTCGTAAAACAGTAAAGGATTCGCTCTCCAACAACTTCAGTGTTTTTTGCAACAGGGTAGTATTTTGCCATACACCACCCGATAGTGCAACCCTGGTTAAACCTGATTCTTTACGAAGCTTCGAGCAAACCTCAAGACAGACTCGCGCAAGGCTGTTATGAAAGCGGGCTGAAATGATTGCGCGCGAAACGCCTTTGCGCATATCCAATATAACCTGGGGGATTAAACCTAGCTGATTTATCAAACCGTCTGCAATTGGAATATCGTATAAACCCGCTTCGTTTGGATCGCAATAGCTTTCCAATTCTATGGCTGCTTGCGCTTCGTAAGTGATATGATGGCGGATTCCAATCAGCGAAGACATTGCGTCAAACAAACGACCCATGCTGGTTGTTTGTGGCGTGTTTATGCTATGTGAAAGCTGACTGGAGATGGTATTTCGTTGTTCTTCATTAAATTGATTGATTGGCGGCAGCCAGGGTTCCCATTCAATACCAGCAGCGGTGAGGTATGCCAACGCAATTTTCGAAGGATTGCGTATAGCGGTATCGCCGCCAGGCAAGGCTGTTTCAACCAGATGATACTGGCGGCTGAAAGCTGAGTAGCCGCCAACAAAAACTTCACCTCCCCAAATGTTTCCATCGGTACCATAACCCGTACCATCGAAAATTAAACCAATCACGGGCTCGTCTG
Organism: Anaerolineaceae bacterium; assembly: GCA_018060515.1. Taxonomy (GTDB): domain Bacteria; phylum Chloroflexota; class Anaerolineae; order Anaerolineales; family Anaerolineaceae; genus UBA6107. Next base: position 6,556 of record JAGOVY010000094.1, read on the forward strand.
AGTCGTAGTCATTATCTCCAAGGCAGGCTGCCAAATGAGCATGGTGATGCTGAATGGAGAACAAAGGCAGGCTAAAAGCGCGACTTCGGTTTATACCATAACGGCTAGATAAATAATCCGGGTGCAAGTCGACGGCAATGGTTTCTGGGGTAATGCGATAGAGATTCTGATAATGCTCGACGGCTTGTTCGTATGATGTAAGAGTTTCATAGTTTTCAAGATCACCAATATGTTGGCATGTAAACACATAATGATCTCGTGAAAGGGAGAAGGTGTTCTTTAGTTCTGCACCACAGGCGAGAATTTGAGGAGTTTCTTGCGCAATCTTGATTGGAGAAGGGGCATAACCGCGGGCTCGCCGTACAAGATAAGGCTTATTTTCGACAACTTGAACAACGGAATCATCAATACGCATATGAATCGGGCGATTGTGGACGAGAAACGCGTCTGCAATCGGGGCAAGACGCTTAAGTGCGTCTTCGTCTGTGTAGGCAATCGGCTCTTCGCTGATATTTCCGCTGGTCATCACCAGTACTTCAGGATAATTTGGTTCCATCTCGAGGAGCAGCAAATGAAGCGGTGTATAAGGAAGCATAAACCCAAGTAAATTTTGGTTCGGAGCAGTATGGTCCAGCGAATGAACACCATTTTGCTTGTGTAAGAGCACAATTGGATGCTGCGGAGATTCCAACAATAGTTTCTCGCCAGCCGAAATTTCAACATAATTCTGAGCATGATGAGTGTCGAAACACATCAGAGCAAAGGGTTTGTCGCTGCGGTGTTTACGCTCATGAAGGCGCGCGACAGCAGATAAATTGTTAGCATCACAGGCGAGATGATAACCACCCAAACCCTTGATTGCCAGTATCATACCTTTTTTCACCGCCTGCCTGGAAGCTTGTATGGCATCTTCGGAATATGCAGCAAACCCGTCATGGTCTTCGTATTTAACCTGCGGCCCGCATAAGGCGCAAGCAATGGGCTGAGCGTGATATCTGCGGTCGGTGGGAGAAAGATATTCCGATTTGCAGGCAGCACACATTTCAAAATCAGCCATGGTGGTTAGAGGCCGGTCATATGGGATGTCGCGAATAATTGAAAACCGTGGACCGCAATTTGTGCAATTGATAAAAGGGTAGCGGAAGCGTCGGTTGGACGCGTCAAACAGTTCTCTCCTACAATCTGCGCAAATGCTAATATCTGGTGAAATTGGTATAAAGTTAAATGAATCTGCCTGGCTTTCACGAATTTCAAAACCATTAAAATTTTCAGTTGAAAGCTGCGATACTTCCACAGAATCGATTTGAGAAAGAGGCGGTGGTTGTGTATTTAGTTTTTCGAGGAAAAGATCAATATTTGTTTGTGCGCCTGAAAGTGCGATTTCGACGCCGCTGGATGAATTGCAAACCCATCCGCTCAGCCCGAGGGATACGGCGTTGTTGTAAACAAACGGTCGAAAACCAACCCCTTGAACGATACCGTTGACATGGATCTTATAAGTACGCTGTATTGAAGCCATGATTATTTCTTGAGTGTTGATAACCTGTCTTCAAGCCATTTAATCCAATCATTAAATCCTTCCCCTGTTTTGCATGAAACCGGGAAGGTGATTAATCCGGGATTAAGCATTTCAACACCCTGGCGGAAGTAATCCATATTAAAGTCGATATAAGGCTTGAGATCGGTTTTGTTGATGATCAGCACTGACAAACCACGATAAATATTTGGGTACTTGTATGGTTTGTCATCACC
>JAGOVY010000018.1 GCA_018060515.1 Anaerolineaceae bacterium
GATAAGAGAGTGTTCGTGTCCCTCTGCGGCAGGCATGAGCATATGGCAGCCATCTTCGCGATGCACCCGCTGCACCAAACCCAGCGCTTCGAGCCGTTCGATAGTACGGTATACAGTAACCAACCCTACACCGGGAGAGTGCGGTTGGCACAAGGCATAAATTTCAGCCGGTTCAAGGGCGCGTTCGCTGGATGCCAAAACGGCGATGATTGCTTTGCGCGGCGCTGTAATCCGGCACCCATCCTCACGCAGTGCCTCAATCCACTGCTCAAATCTATTATTCACCACACTCCTTATTGAAAATGATTATCAATAATATTCTATCACAAAAAAGGCCACAGTTTATTCTGTGACCTTTTATAGGCGTTGGTTGGAATTGTTTGCTTTACTTTACTCTGAAAGTCAGGCTGCCCGAACCCCGCCCGACTACGCGGATAATGATGCTTTTTTCTGCACCTTCGAAGTTTGAGCTTTGCCAACTGCCAGATGCGGCGCCATTGTTCAAGCCAACCACCTGGTACTCATTCGGAATGCGAACACCGCCTGAACCCGACGACAGCACTTCAATTCTGACAGCAGCAGAATGTGGAATTTCAACAGTCACAGCACCGCTGCCGCTATTAATTGCGAGTGCGAGCTCGGTGTTTTCAGGTAGATTGAGTGTTACTGCGCCGGAGCCACTCTGCACGTTCACGTCGTAAGGGGCATCGGTGACCGGTAAAATGAAATGCGATGACCCCGAACCAAGGGTTGTCTGCAGGTCCGTGAGCATAATTCCGCGTAAATCCAAATTGAGCGCGCCAGAGGCTCCGTTCAAGTTGATAGCGCTTGGAACAGCCGGGTTTAGCGCGATATCCCAATACAATCTCTGCGGATTGTTGATGAAATTCAACCAGGTGTTTGGGTTGGAACGGGTGGATAACTGCACGGTTTTATGCGCATCACCCGCCACTGAAAGGAAAACCTGACCAGGGGTTAAGATCGTTGCCTTAAATAAATCGCCTGACTTTGGCAGGGCTTGGACGCTGACCGGCTGAGCAGCGGTATCGATGAAATATTCAACAGAAGTTGTGTTGCCTAATGGTTCTGAGATGACTTCTGTCTTTACCTCAGCAGGTGCCTTGATCCCCAGCGCCGGGCTGAAGTAAAGAAAAGCGATCACCGCCCCAATCGTGAGCAGCCCAATCAACCCACCGACCCACGGAGATTTGCGTCCGAACATGAGGTCAAGACCGAGCACAATCAGCGCCACCGGCCAGAGGTTCAGCAAGGCTGCCCAGCTAAAATCGGGTAAATAGCCAAGATTGCGCAGCAGCAGGATACAGCCAGCGCCGATCAAGATTACCGGCCAAAAAAGAGAATTTCTATGCGTGTTATCAGTCATCGTTACACCTCAGACTTGGAATTTCACTTAAAAGATATACGCTTTAATACTGCCAGGGTTGCAGCGGGGTTGTCGCTCACCACCGCATCGCAACGCAGCCATTTGTAATACCATAAGCGTTTATCGGGGGTGGGGTCAAGCGGGCAGACGATCTGACCACGGCGCTGCGCACGCCGGACAAAGAAGGGGTTGAGAAAAACACCTGGCCAAAACGGCCCAAGCACTTCGGGCTCTGGGTTTGGGCTGAGTTTGAACATGGTAATCCAACCGATGGGGATGGAAGGTTCTACAGCCTTGACAGCCTGCAAGCGCTGCAGAGAGAAAGAAAGCACCAGACTGCGCTCGAAGATGCCAGCCTCTTTCAGCTCATGGATGAAACAAGCGCAAACCTCAGGCTCAAGGAAGCGATCGGTTTTCAATTCTAATGCCAGCGCTGCATCAGCAGGCAAAATGGCCGCAGTTTCAGCCAGCGTTGGGATGCGCTCTTCTGCAAACCCCTGAAACCCATAAGAAGCGCTCAATTGTTTCAGCTCAGCCAGTGTCATGCTGCTTACCACACCCTTGCCATTGGTGGTGCGGTCAACTGTAGCGTCGTGGATGCACATGAAGACGCCGTCAGCGCTGAGATGCAGGTCAGTTTCAAGAATATCTGCGCCATCAGTAAAAGCCTGATTGAAGGCTGCCAACGTGTTTTCGGGACACAGCACGCGGTTGCCGCGATGAGCCATGACATACGGTTTAGTCTTACCGGTTAAGGTTAACTCAGTCATCAAATTCCTCCATAGGCAATTGAATGATGCAAGGCATTTTGCCACACAGTAAAAGGATAGCAGGTCATCCAAAGGAGCGTGTTGAGGTGTTGCCCAGCCCGGCGGGGTTGATTTGGCTTGTAGAGTCGATTGCCAGAAAAAACTGAGCTCCGGTTATACCTCGAATGATATGCTCTACCGCATACTGCATAATACCTCCTATAGGTATGGTATTCATCCAGTAATAGATTGTCAATAGCCATGCAGCGGGCGGTAAACAAACTACCAGGGTGGGTTCTTCATTGGTTTGGATCCGATGAACAAGCGTGCTTTTGCTGCCCCCCTGCTGCCAGCTGCATTGAATTTTTAAAAGAACAGAACAAAAATACATCCCCCAATAATTAACATAATTCTTATAAAAAAGGCTTGACTTTTGTGGTAAATAAGAGTAATATACTCTTATTAGTAAATAATACCGGGAAGGGAAAAAATGAATAAAGTATTTGAATTACCGCAACTCAAATTTGACTTCGATGCACTTGAACCTGCAATCGATGCGCGCACGATGGAAATCCATCATGACAAGCACCATGCTACCTATGTGACGAACCTGAACAAGGCGCTGGAATCAGCAACCGATTTATACTCCAAATCAATCGAGGATGTTCTCAAAGCAATCAACACGGTTCCCGATGCCATTCGCACCGCAGTGCGCAACAACGGCGGCGGGCATGCCAATCACTCTCTCTTTTGGGATGTGTTGAATCCCGGTGGGAAGAAAGCCCCCTCCGGTGCTCTCCTCAAGGACATCGAAAATACTTTTGGCTCAACAGATTCATTCATGGATAAATTCTCCGCAGCCGCTACCACCCGCTTTGGCTCTGGATGGGCCTGGCTGGTAGTCGATCAAGAAAAGAAACTGCAAGTTTACTCCACAGCCAATCAAGACAGCCCCTACATGGACTTGCACACACCAATTTTAGGTTTGGATGTGTGGGAACATGCATACTACCTGAACTATCAGAACCGCCGCCCAGATTATATTAAAGCCTTCTGGTCAGTCGTTAACTGGAGTTATGTGGAGCAGGAGTACGATAAAACAAGGTAATATCTGAGATCGCCTGTTCAACGGCACGACGCAACATGCGTCTTACGATTCGGGTACTGTCTTAACCGGGGGAAGTGGACAGACCAAGGCAAGTGAATAAGACCGCGTCACACACCGTAGCCAGGGCAACTCAATTGCTCTTCCCCCGCCGCCTGGCGGGGGATTTTTTTCCAGAGACAATACAACAATTTAAACAAACGCAGCAACTTTCTCGGGCGAACAAACGCTAACAGGCGTTATCAATTTTCAACTTATTGCCGCATGAAGCAAATCTATCACTTTCTGGTTTCATGGTTTTAGTTTTAACTTGTGTTTATCGTGTAAAATAAAATAATCCTGAGGAAATAACATCCTCAAATTATTACATTTCTCCGATAGGAGACAGCCTCCATGCCAATTGATTATATTCCTATCCTCATCCTGCTCATCCTGTCTATCATCGTGGGCATCATTGTGCTGCTGCTCGGTAGGTTCTTAGGCCCGTACAGACCGACCAAGAAAAAGGGCGAGCCTTACGAATCTGGAATGATCCCCTATGGGGCGGGTATGCGCCAAATGCCGGTACGCTTTTACCTGGTGGCGGTGTTGTTCGTGCTGTTTGATGTGGAGGTAATTTTCTTCCTGCCCTGGGCGGTGGCCTTCAGGCAGCTTGGACTTTTTGGGATTATCGAGATGTTCATCTTTGTTGCAATTTTGATGACCGCATTTATTTACCTGTGGAAAAAAGGAGCGCTGGAATGGGAGTAGAACCGAAAAGCGGCAGCTCTGGCGTGGTAACCACCTCGTTGGATAAAATGGTTAACTGGGCGCGAACCAATTCGCTCTGGCCGATGACTTTCGGTCTGGCGTGCTGTGCTATTGAAATGATGGCCATGCAGGCTTCCAATTACGATATGAGCCGTTTTGGCATGGAATTAATGCGCGCCAGCCCGCGCCAATCTGATTTGATGATTGTTGCAGGACGAGTTTCACAAAAAATGGGTCCGGTACTGCGCAACCTCTATGACCAGATGCCTGACCCTAAATGGGTGATTGCCATGGGCGATTGTGCCTCTTGCGGCGGCGTATACAACAATTATGCAGTGTATCAAGGGGTTGATGAGATTGTGCCGGTGGATGTCTATGTTGCGGGCTGCCCGCCGCGACCGGAAGGGTTGATTCACGGCATCATGACCTTGTACGAAAAGATTCGCACAGAGAGACTCTCTGATTGGAAATAGAGGTGAAATGAACGAAATCCTTCTTCCGGCAGTCGAAAAACTCAAGCAGCAGTTTAAAGCCGAGGTCAGCGAATTTCGGGGAGATGTAACCCTGCTCATCGCACCAGAATTTAATGTAGAAGTCGCAACCACGCTTCGTGATGAGTTCGCTTTTGACCTGCTCTCTGCGGTTACCGCGGTGGATTATTATCCGCAGATTAAACCGCGTTTCCACATGGTATATATCTTTTATTCAACCACAAACAAGGGCTATCTCATTGTCCGCTCACCATTAGACGGCAGTACACCTAGCATACGCACGCTTGAGACGGTTTACCCCAGCGCGAACTGGCGCGAACGCGAGGTGCTGGATTTGTTCGGCGTCACCTTCGAAGGTCATTCAGACCCGCGCCGCCTGTTGATGCCCCCAGATTGGGTAGGGCACCCGCTGCGTAAAGACTATCCGCTGGGCTATGAGGAAGTGCAGTTCACATTTAATATTGACGAGATTGACATCAAAAAGCCCAAAGGGGAGCTCTAACATGCGTGAGATTCAGGAATTCACTTTGGAAGAACTGAAAGCCCATTTGAGCGAACACGCTTTCAGCGGTCAGTCAGTGGTGCTCAATATGGGTCCGCAGCACCCAAGCACACATGGTGTGCTGCGCCTCATCCTTGAACTCGATGGTGAGATTATCGTCAATTGCATTCCTGATGTGGGATATCTTCACACGGGTATAGAAAAAAACATGGAAGCCAAGACATACCAAAAGGCTGAAGTGATGGTCGACCGTATGGATTACATGTATACCATCGGCAACACTCTGGTATACACTCTGGCGGTGGAGAAACTGACCGGCTTGAAATCGCCGCCGCGTTCTGATGCCATCCGTGTAATTCTTACCGAGCTCTCGCGCATCCAGGCTCACTTGCTGTGGTTGGGCACATCTGGTATGGATCTCGCCGCGCTTTCGATCTTCCTCTACACCATGCGCGAACGAGAAATGGTGCTCGACATCTTTGAACTGGTATCAGGCGCACGTATGATGACCACTTTTATCCGACCTGGCGGTTTGTGGCGCGATGTACCGGTGGAATTTGAAAGCCAGGTGCGCAACTTCATTAAAGTGCTGCCAAAGCGGATTGTTGAATACGAATCTCTGTTGACGCGCAACCCGCTGTTCCTTGACCGTACCAAAGGCATCGGCATAATCGATACCAAAACCTGCCTGGCTTATGACGTAACCGGACCCACGTTGCGCGGCAGCGGTATGGCCTATGATGTACGCAAAGCCAATCCCTATAGCGGATATGATCAATACGACTTTGATATTCCCACCCAAACCGAAGGTGATATTTACGCTCGCTACCTGGTGAGGATCGAGGAGATGCGCCAATCGCTGCGCATCATTGAACAGGTGCTCGATAAACTGCCCTACGGGCCGGTACGTGACCCGAATTACAAGTTCGTCCCTCCACCCCGTTCAGAAATCGGGGTCAGCATGGAGGCATTGATTCATCACTTCAAACTGTGGACGGAAGGCTTTACTCCGCCGCCTGGCTCGGTGTATGTGACGATCGAAAGTCCGCGAGGCGAGATGGGTGTGTTCCTGGAATCCAATGGCACACCGAAACCTTACCGCGTGCATTACCGCACGCCATCCGGGCCATTGCTGCATGCTTTGCCCGTAATCTCCAAAGGCTGCTTTGTGGCAGATATGGTCGGTATTATTGGCAGTATAGATATTGTATTGGGAGACTGTGACAGGTGAACCAACTGCTTAAAAAACACGCTCATGAGATTGAAACAATCTTGACGAAGTACCCGCCTGATCAGAAGCGAGCCAGCGTAATGCCCTTGTTGCACCTGGCACAACAAGAATATGGATACATCACGCAGGATGCCATGCGCGAAGTCGCTGAGATTGCTGAAATTGATGTTACCGAAGTGGCGTCAATTGTTGGCTTTTATACCCTTTTTCACAGCACACCTGGCGGAAAGATCAGGATTCAAGTGTGCACGGATATTGCCTGCGCATTGCGTGATTCACGGAAATATCTGCAGGAGCTGTGCCAACAAATGGGCCTCAACCCTGGTGAAACCAGCGCCGATGGCTTGGTGATCATCGAAGAAGTGAAGTGCCTGGCGGCTTGTGATCGAGCGCCGATGTTTCAATCCCAAATTGGATCCGAAATCAGCTACCATGAGAACCAGACTGTAGAGCGCACGATGGATTGGTTAAATTCCATGATGGCCTCGCTGCAAACTCCGGTGAACGACCCCCCCTATGCCCAACGAATAAAAGGAGGCAGCGATGAGTGAACTCTTTTTGCTGCGCCACCGTGAAATTCCAGGCTTGAACCACCTCTCCACCTATCTCGAGAGCGGTGGGTTTTCAGCCTGGAAGAAAGCGGTTACCACGCTCACGCCTGAAGATATGGTAAATGAAGTCAAAACCTCGGGTTTACGTGGCCGTGGCGGCGCGGGTTTTCCAACCGGGCTTAAATGGTCATTCTTACCCAATACCATCTGGCCACATTATGTTGTTGCCAACGCGGATGAATCTGAACCGGGAACATTTAAAGATCGTGAAATTTTAGAGTTCAACCCTTATCAGTTTCTTGAAGGGTTGATGCTAGCTTCTTATGCAGTGCGCGCCCGTACAGCCTATATTTACCTGCGCGGCGAGTTTGCCCAAATCGCCCGCCGCTTAGATGAGCGCATCGCTGAACTTACCAGCAATGGGTACCTGGGCGACCACATATTTGGAAAAGACTATTCACTGCGTTTATATACACACCTTGGTGCAGGAGCGTACATCTGCGGTGAAGAGACCGCCTTACTCGAGTCGTTGGAAGGCAAACGCGGTGAACCGCGCTTACGCCCGCCTTTCCCGGCTGTTGCCGGTTTGTTTGGCTATCCAACGGTGATTAACAACGTTGAAACACTGGCGAACTTGCCCATCATCATCGGCCAGGGAGCCGCGCATTTCCGCAGCCAGGGCACAGAAAAAAGCCCCGGCACGAAGATTTTTAGCCTTTCAGGTCGGGTGAAAAAACCCGGTAATTACGAGTTACCGCTGGGCACAACTTTCCGTGAACTCATCTACCAACACGGCGAGGGCATCCTCAACGATGGGCAGATTAAAGCCATCATGCCGGCCGGAGCATCTTCAGCGTTGATACCTGCTACTGAGATTGCACTGGATACCCCTATGGATTACGAGTCTGTGAGTGCGCTGGGCTGCCAACTTGGTTCTGCTTCGGTCATCATCCTTGACGAAACCGTCAATGCCAGCGCGTTGATTCACGACACCATTCACTTTTTCAAACATGAATCCTGTGGCAAATGCACCCCCTGCCGCGAAGGAACCTTCTGGATGGCGCGTGTGATTGACCGCATTGAAGGCAGAAAAGCGCGCGACAAGGATGTTGATTTGTTGTATTCTATCGCCCGGCAGATGCAGAACAAATGCCTGTGCGCGTTGGGAGAGTTCTCTACCGTATCTGTGATTTCTGCAATCGACAACTATCGGGCTGATTTTACAGCCCGTCTGGAGAAATGAGCGGATGGAAAAACAAATCACCTTAAAAATTGATGGCCGCAGCGTAACTGTACCTGAAGGAACGCTGATCGTGAATGCGGCAAAGCAACTTGGAATTGTCATTCCAGTGTTTTGTTACCATCCTAAACTTAAACCTGCGGGCATGTGCCGGGTATGTATGGTAGAGGTGGGCAGACCGCGCATGGATAACACCACCGGCAGCCCCATGCTCAACGAAGACGGCACCCCAATAATCGTCTACGGCCCCAAACTTGAAACATCCTGTACTACGCCTGTTTCTGAGGGGATGGTGGTATGGGGTGCAACCGAAAAGGTCATCGAGGCGCAAAAGGGCATCCTCGAGTTTCTCCTCACCTCGCATCCATTAGACTGCCCGGTGTGTGATAAGGGCGGTGAGTGTCCGCTGCAGAACCTCACCATGAAGTTTGGCCCAACGGATAGCCGCTTCCTGCTTGATGAGAAACACCATGGTGAAAAGAGATTCTCGCTGGGCGAGCTCATCATCCTTGATCGCGAGCGCTGTATTCTTTGTGGTCGTTGTGTGCGCTTTCAAGATCAAATTGCTGATGACCCGGTGCTTGCTTTTGACCTTCGCGGTCGTGATGCTGAAATTATTACAAATTCAACCCCTGGGTTTGATTCAATTTTTTCGGGCAATACCACCGATATTTGCCCGGTCGGCGCACTGACCACATCAGACTTCCGCTTTGGCGCCCGCCCCTGGGAAATGGAAGCCAGTGCATCCATATGCAACCAGTGCCCGGTAGGCTGCAATATTATGTATAACATCCGGCGTGAAGCGCGAAAAGACGGCAAGGTGGTGATTAAACGCGTTTTGCCGCGCCAAAATGAAGAAGTGAACGAAATTTGGATGTGTGATAAAGGCAGGTTTACCTACCAATATTACGAAAGCCCCGAGCGCTTAACTTCGCCTCTCATCCGCCGCGGCGGTGAGCTGGTGAAAACCAGCTGGGAAGAAGCAATTGAGTTTGCCGCTCAACAAGTTAGGGCGGCAGCGACGAACCTGGCAGTGCTCGCCAGCGGCAGGTTGAGCAATGAAGACCTGTTCACTCTGAAGAAATTTGCTGACACGATTAATGGAAAAGCTATTTTACACACCACCATAAGCGGCGGTGATCGGGTGGCAAAAGCGGGGATGACGCCTGGATCGAACCTTGGCAGCCTGGGTAAGGGATCGTTGATATTTGTCATTGGATCAGATCTACACGAAGAAGCGCCTGTTTGGTGGCTGCGTGTAAAAAAGGCGGCTGAAAACGGCGCCACGCTTGTTGTGGCAAACCCACGCTCCACCCGCCTCGATAAATTCGCCACTCTGCGCATCCGCTATGACTATGGCAATGAGGTTGCCACTTTACAAAAACTTATCACTGAGGATGAAGACCTTAAATTGGCAGTGAAAGAAGCTGACAATCTGGTGTTTATGTATGGCAGTGAAGGTATGGGGCTGACTGCCTCATCCGGAGTGGCAGATCTTCTGGCTGGCTGGCTCGATAAAAGTGGACACAAAGGTAAGCCGAACAGCGGGTTGATTGCAGTCTGGCAGAAAGGCAACGACCAAGGCGCATGGGAAATAGGGTTTGATACCAGCGACAAACTGACTGAAATTATCAGCGCGGCAATGGGCGTTTATATCGCCGGAGCTGACCCGGCAAGTGAGGACCCCGAACTTAAAATCGCCCTGCAGCGCGCAGGTTTTGTCATCGTTCAGGATCTATTCCTTACGGAAACAGCGAAACTGGCCGATGTGGTGCTGCCTGCACAGGCAATAATGGAGCGCGAGGGCACCATCGTTTCAGGTGAAAGACGCATGCAATACTACACACCGGCAGTCACTGCTCCTGAAGGCACACAAGCGGATCATGTGATTACCCGCGCCATCGCTGAGGCTGCTGGTATTGAGCTGGCGGGTATTGACGCGCTCGACCTTTTTGAGTGTATGACGGCAGAAGTTGAGACCTTCAATGGGGTTACATTCCGCAGTCTAAAGGAAGTGCACCAGCAGCTCCCGCCGCAGAGCCGCGATTACATGTATTATGGTGGCACCAGTTACGAAAACAAAGAGGGTATTGGGGTTATCCTTCCACAAAAAGCCGGCGTGCTAAAGAACATTTCGGACGTGGAGATACCACAACGCATAAAGCTTGATAGCGATGCTCTGTTGGCTGTCCCCGTGACGCGCTTGTATGACCGCGGCGCAACGGTAACCGCCTCGGGTATGGTCTCTAGCCGCATTTTGCGCAACTTGTTCAGCCTGCACCCGGCAGATGCGCATCACGCGCAGGTGGAAAATGGTGAGAGTGTTCTTCTTAAGTTGGATAACCGGGAAGTTGAAGGTGTAATCACAGTGAACGAGACCCAACCGCAAGGCGTGGTGTTGGTGACGCGCAGCATGGGGGCAATGCTTTCAACCCCCGTTGCAGCCAGGATTTCTGCGCTGCAGCAACCAGAAGAAAAAACATAGGCGAGGGTAGCGATGACATTTGCATTGTTTCTCGAATGGTTTCTAAAAGCGCTCATTTTAATCCTCGGTTTGACCTTGGGCTTTGCCTATGTAACTTTGTTTGAACGCCGCTTATTAGCGCGGATGCAAGTGCGCATCGGGCCGAACCGCGCAGGTCCGGCGGGGCTGCTTCAACCCATTGCCGATGCGCTTAAGTTGATCTTTAAAGAAGAATTAGTACCTGCCCACGCCGATAAGATCCTGTTTATATTGGCGCCGGTGCTCACTGTAATCCCCGCGCTGATCATCACCGGTGTAGTTCCGCTGGGTCCGCCGATCACCCTTTTTGGGCGCGAGATTACCCTGCAAGTAGCGGATGTTAATGTAGGTATTCTTTACCTGCTTACAGTGACAGCCATCTCAATTTACGGCATCGCATTGGCTGGCTGGTCTTCAAACAACAAGTACTCAACCATGGGCGCTCTGCGCGCCACCGCTTCGATGATCAGTTATGAGCTGGCGTTGGGGCTGGCTTATGTCGGGCCGGTGCTGCTGGCGGGCTCCATGAGCATCAATGATATTGTGGTGGCGCAAAAATCAATGTGGTTCGTGGTGCTGCAGCCATTAGGCGCGCTAATTTACCTCATTGGCGCCAATGCCGAAATTAACCGCTCGCCATTTGACATGCCTGAAGCGGAGCATGAGCTGACGGCTGGTTTTGTCACAGAATACTCAGGTATGAAGTTTGCGCTCTTTTACATGGCTGAGTACATCAAAATGATTGCGGTTTCAATGATCGGCGCCTCGCTCTTTTTGGGCGGCTACTGGGGTCCGGGGGTAAGCACCTACCCGTGGCTCGGCCCGATTTACCTGGCAATCAAGGTAATTGTTTTACTTTTCTGGTTTATTTGGGTGCGCGCAACGACACCGCGCTTCCGCTACGATCGCATGATGGCTTTTGGCTGGAAAATCCTGTTTCCGTTGGCGCTTCTTAACGTGATGGTAACGGCACTTGTGATCGTACTGAAAGGAGGATGAAAGATGCTTCGCGGCTTTTTCACAACATTTAAATCACTTTTTGAAAAACCGGTCACAATCCAATATCCGGAGCAGCGGCGCCCGGTGAGCGACCGCTACCGCGGCAGACATGAATTAAAAAGGTATGACAACGGTTTGGAGAAATGCATAGGCTGCGCCTTGTGCGCAGCGGCTTGCCCCTCTGATGCCATTTTTGTCGAAGCTGCAGAAAATACGGACGAGGAACGCTACTCGCCGGGTGAGCGCTATGCGAGCACCTACGAAATTAATATGCTGCGCTGCATCTATTGCGGTTTTTGCGAGGATGCCTGCCCGACCGAAGCTATTGTGCTTGAAAAACATTACGAGCTTTCATTCACAGATCGATTGAGTGCAATTTACACCAAGGAGATGTTGTTGGTGAATGTGCCGGAAGGCGGAGAACCAACCCCAAGAAAGACAGAACCTGGTGAGTTTACCCGGTCAGTTCCTGAAATGAAAGACCCGACGAATTGAGGAGGCAGGGATGACGCCTGGACTGTTGTTTTTCATCTTACTTGGGAGCATCGCGGTCATCGCTGCAGTTGCCATGCTGGTGAGTAAAAACTCGGTGTATTCAGCGCTTTTTTTGGTGATGAATTTCCTCGCTGTTGCGATTATTTACCTGATTCTCGGTGCGCCATTCATTGCTCTCGCACAGATTGCAGTTTATGCGGGTGCGATCATGGTGCTGATTTTGTTCGTGATCATGCTGCTGGGAACCAATCAGCTTGATCAAGCCGAACCCTTACGCTGGCAGCGTCCTTTGGCGATTATTCTTGGGCTGGCGTTGTTAATTCAGGCGGCATACGCACTGATTACTCGTTATGGTTTGCAAGCTGCAGCGCAAAATGCCACCCCGTATCTGGTAGACCCGCAGAACCTCGGCTTGGCGCTTTACAAAAACTACTCATTACCTTTTGAAATTACCTCGGTCATTCTGCTGGTTGCAGCGGTTGGCGCGGTGATCCTGACACATAAAGAAAAGAAAGGCGGCGAAATCTGATGTTTCCGGTTGTCTTCCCTCTCATTCTGTCCGTCATCCTTTTCAGCCTCGGAATTGTTGGTGTTCTTATCCGTAAGAATGCCATCATCATCCTCATGTCGCTTGAATTAATGTTTAATGCTGCCAACCTGGCTTTCATCACCTTTGCCAATCACTTCCAAAGCGTTGATGGACAGGTATTCGTAATCTTCGTTATGGTCACGGCTGCTGCTGAAGCTGCGGTGGGGCTGGCGTTGATTGTGAGCATCTTCAGGCTCAAGAAGACAGTCAACATAGACGATCTTCACAGCCTGAAAGGCTGATCGACCCGCTTAAGGGAGAAAAATTATATGGATTCTGAACAAATCATCAATCTCGTTCCGTGGGTCGTCTTCCTGCCGCTCATCGGCATTGCAGTGAATCTGTTGTTTGGCAGGCGCTTCGGGGAGGTTTTTAGCGGCGTAATCGGCAGCCTGGCTTCGGGGCTGACCTTTGTGGTTGCGCTCTTGTTGGCGATAGTTCTGGCAGCGGAGCCTGCTGCAAAAGTGGTCAGCCTGTGGGAGTGGATTACCATCGGCGAGTTCTCGGTCAACTGGGCTTTCCGCGTAGATACGCTCTCGGTGGTGATGATGCTCACGGTTTCATTCGTTGGCACGCTTATTCATATCTATTCCATCGGCTACATGCACAATGATGTGCGGCATAATGGTGATCCTGGCAGGTTTACGCGCTTCTTTATTTATTTGAACCTGTTCATCGCTTCCATGATGGTGCTGGTTAGTGCTGATAACTTCTTGATGATGTTCGTGGGTTGGGAAGGCGTTGGGCTGTGCTCTTACCTGCTCATTGGCTTTTGGTTTGAAAAAGGAAAAAACGGCACAGGCAACGCCGAAGCCGCCAAGAAAGCGTTTATCAGCAACCGCATTGGTGATTTTGGGCTGCTGATTGCACTGTTCATGATTTTCGCTTACTTTGGCTCGCTGCAATTTGACGAGGTTTTCAATCAGGCGGCTGCAGTAGCTGCTGCGCACCCCATAGCCATGCTGATGATTACGCTTGCTATGCTGCTGGGTGTAACCGGAAAGTCAGCACAGATCCCATTATTTGTCTGGCTGCCAGATGCCATGGCTGGCCCGACACCAGTTTCAGCGCTGATTCATGCTGCCACGATGGTCACCGCTGGCGTTTACTTGATTGCGCGCAGTAATGCGTTTTACAGTATCGTCCCGACAGCGCAATCGGTGGTGATGTGGATTGGTACCCTGACTGCACTCTTTGCTGCCACCATCGCGCTGGGACAGTATGACATTAAAAAGGTGCTGGCGTATTCCACCATCAGCCAATTAGGGTTTATGGTAGCTGCGGTGGGTATGGGCGCAATGGTTGCCGGCATGTTTCACCTGGTAACACACGCCTTCTTCAAGGGGTTATTGTTCCTCGCAGCGGGTTCCGTTATTCAGGGCATGGAACGCGGCGCCCATGGTGAACACCACACCGGCGCTGAGGTTGATCCGCAAGACATGCGCAACATGGGTGGGCTGCGTAAGAAGATGCCCATAACGTTTTGGGTTTACCTCATCGGCGGTTTGGCACTTTCGGGCATTGCGCCGCTGGCAGGCTTTTTCTCAAAAGATGAAATTCTGGCCGCAGCGTACCAGGGGCACAGTGGGGTCTTTATTCTGCTGGTCATCACGGCTTTTCTCACTGCTTTTTATATGGGAAGACAATTGGTGCTGGTGTTTTTCACAACTCCGCGCACCAAGCCGGCAGAGCATGCCAGTGAAAGCCCGCACATCATTACCATTCCACTCATTGTTCTGGCGCTTTTTTCGGTCATCGGCGGCGCGCTCAACTTCCCGGGTGTGCACACGCTTGAACACTTCTTAAGTCATACCTTGGGCGAACTTGAGGCGGCGGAGTTTATCTGGTTGGTGGCTGGCATTTCGCTGTTATTGGCATTACTCGGGTTGGGGGCAGCATGGCTGATTTATGCACGCAAGCCGCTGAAAACCAAGGATGATGACCCGCTGAAGAAACCGCTTGGATTTCTCTTTACAGGGATGGAACATAAATGGTGGGTCGATGAACTCTACCAGGCGGTAATCATTAACCCGTATAAAGCCTTCGCTCAATTCATCGCTGATCCGGTTGACCTGGGTGTAATCGACCGTGTTGGTGGAGGGCTGGCGGCCGGCACACGCACGCTGGCAGAGGGTTTGCGAAAATTGGAGAACGGATACATCCGTTCCTACGCGCTTTGGATGCTCATTGGGCTCCTGGCAATCATGACATTTCTTTTCTTTAGGTAAAGGATGGGCAATGACAGCATCCATTAACCCCCTTCTTCTGGTCACATTTTCGCCGCTGATTGGCGTTCTTATCATCCTCCTGTTGGGCAAACGATATAAAGAATCCGCGCGGTGGGTTGCTCTGGCTACCTCGCTGGTTACTTTTGGCATCGCATTGTGGCTGCTATTCCTCTTCAACGCAGCAGATGGCGGCATTCAGTTAGAGATTAAGCGTCCATGGTTTTCGCTTGGTGGCAACGTTATCAGTTTCCATCTGGGTGTAGACGGAATCAGCATATTAATGGTGTTGTTAACCGCCTTTCTCTCTCCACTTGCCATACTTTCCACCTGGAAAGCGGTTGAAGAGCGCGTTGAAGGGTTTATGTCTTTCTTCCTGATGCTCGAAACGGGTTTGATGGGTGTATTTCTCTCTCTCGACATGGTGCTTTTCTACATCTTTTGGGAGTTTACTCTGGTGCCGATGTATTTCCTCATCGGCATGTGGGGCAGCCAACGACGGGTGTATGCCGCGCTTAAGTTTGTGCTTTACACGATGGTTGGTTCTTTGCTAATGCTGGCAGGGATTTTATGGCTGGGGTTGCGCTATGGCGGCTTTAACCTCACCGAGCTCACCAGCGCGACAATTCCAATCAGCGCGCAATTATGGCTCTTTGGCGCATTTGGCTTGGCTTTCGCCATCAAAGTGCCCATGTGGCCGCTGCATTCCTGGCTGCCCGATGCCCACACAGAAGCGCCAACTGCAGGCTCGGTCATCCTGGCTGGCGTGCTGCTCAAGATGGGCGCCTACGGGTTTCTGCGTTTCAACCTTGCACTCTTCCCTGAAGCCACACTAAAACTAGCCCCTTGGTTGGCGGGTTTGGCAGTGGTTGGTATTTTGTATGGCGCAATGACGGCGTTCAGGCAAAAAGATGCCAAGCGTTTGGTGGCATATTCATCTATCAGCCACCTGGGTTTTGTGATGTTGGGCATCTTTGCGCTTACCGCACAAAGTGTGCAGGGGGCAATCCTGCAAATGGTGAACCACGGCCTCTCAACTGGTGCATTGTTCCTCATCGTGGGGATGCTCTACGAAAGGCGACACTCTCGCCTGTTAGCTGATTTTGGCGGATTGTGGAAGGTGATGCCTCTGATGGGAACCCTCATGTTGATTTCGGTGCTCTCTTCTGTGGGGCTGCCGGGATTGAATGGTTTTATCGGTGAGTTTACAATCTTATTGGGCACATTCAACTCGCCGTTCTTAGCGTCTCCCTGGTTTGCAGTGATCGCAACCTTGGGGGTTATCCTGGCGGCGGTTTATTTGCTGCATCTGTTTCAACAGCTCTTTCTTGGACCGGTGACCAATCCGGAAAACGAAACTCTAAAAGACCTTTCGCTGCGGGAGATTCTTATTCTGACGCCCATTTTACTGCTTTCATTTTGGATTGGACTATACCCGAAGCCCTTCTTGATGCTCATTTCTCCAGCGGTTGACCAATTGCTGGTTCTCATTCAAACTGCTGCCCAGACGGTACATTGACCGAAGGTGAAATAATGATAATAACAGACCTCAACTCCATACTTCCGGTAATAGTACTTATTGCCTGGGCGTTAATAACCCTGTTGTTGGATGTTTGGTTTTCAAAACGCGTGCCAGCATTAACGCCGATTTTTTCGGCAGTTGGGTTAACCACCGTTCTGGTGTTAATTCTGCGTCAATTTGGGCATAACGCCAGCGCTTTCAATGACATGATCCGCGTGGATGGGTTTAGTACTTTCTTGAGCTGTCTCTTTGTGGTGAGCGGCATCGTCTCCATCTTATTGGGGCATGCGTACCTCAAGCGTGTTGGCATTCGTGAAGGCGAATACTATGTATTATTGATGATCAGCATAAGCGGCATGCTCTTGATGGCAAGTGCTGCCGATTTGATTATTGTCTTTCTTGCACTCGAGCTGCTTTCGATTCCCTTGTACGTCTTGACAGGTATTGATCACAAGCGTATCGAATCCAAGGAAGCGGCGCTTAAATACTTCCTGTTGGGCACTATGGCTTCTGCATTTGTGCTTTTCGGCATCTCTTTTGTCTATGGGGCAACAGCAACCACCAAACTTATCGGAGTAGTCGATGCGGTGACAAACGGAACTGCCAACCTCTTCCTGTTGGTAACTGGGGCAGCACTTCTGTTAGGTGGCTTCGGCTTTAAGGTGGCTGCCGTTCCATTTCACTCCTGGACGCCGGATGTGTATCATGGCGCCCCATCCCCTGTGACCGCTTTCATGTCTGTGGGAGCCAAGGCTGCCGGGTTTGCTGCCTTGCTGCGCGTATTCTCGCTTGACTTTACCATGCTCAGTGAAGACTTACTGCCGATCTTTTGGGTGTTGGCAGCCGCAACGATGATTTTGGGCAACGTGGCGGCGCTGGCTCAAACCAATTTAAAGCGCATGCTGGCGTATTCCAGTATCGCGCACGCAGGTTACATTCTTATGGCATTTGTCGGTTTTGGCGACCCGCAAGTTCTGCAAAACTCGGTGGCATCGGCATTGTTCTACCTGGCGGCATATGCCTTTACCTCGTTGGGGGCGTGGGCTGTGGTAGTAGCGGTAGAGAAAAACGATGGCAGCGGAAATGAAATCAATGACCTGACCGGGCTGGGCAAGTCATCGCCAGCTTTGGCTGCGGCAATGACGGTTTTCATGCTTTCCTTCACTGGTATTCCGCTTACGCTTGGCTTTTGGGGTAAATTCTATCTCTTCCGCACAGCGATTCAGGGCGGGTTTATCTGGCTCGCGGTGCTTGGATTGCTCACCTCTCTGGTTTCTGCTTACTACTATCTACGGGTGGTGGTGAAAATGTTCTTCGTTCCCGGTGAAGCAGTGGTGCAACAGGGCAGGATGATAGTCATTTTGGCAGTGGTCTTGGCGCTCATTGTTGTGGGGATGGCATTTGTGCCGGGGTGGCTCTTTGATCTGGCTGCTGCGGGGGTTATTGCCGGCTTCTAATAACTTCAGAGCTTAAGAAAGAGACCCGTCACAGTTGGACGGGTCTCTTTTGGTTCATTGAGGGATTTTACAGTTTTTCGGCTTCGATGATTGCAATCGCGCCGTTCTTGATTTTGTTGGTGTACATAATCCAGAGTACGATGAAAGCGATGAAAGATACCCCAAAAGTAATCGAGCTGGCAAACAAACAAATGATCATCCAGGTGGGCAGCTTAAGGTCGATCTTTTCTAAGGGAATGTTGAGGCTTTCGAATTTGCTGTTAAGCGTGCTGGCAAGCCCTCTGAAAGCCGGGAACATCCAGTAATAACCCCAACCCGGGATAAATAACCAGGCGGTTGCGGTATCGGCATTAGCGCGGATGCCCTCATACTCCGTTAATTTCCAGGTTTTATGGAAGAGGATGATAAACAGCACAACCGCCGGGATAATTCCTATGCCAAAGAAAATGATACCGATGAGGCTGATCCAAAACCACATGAACAATTGTTTGTACTTGGTGACTTCAGGGTGCTCGTAAACGGCTGCAACCGATGGCGGGATGGCTGGTGGAAGGTCAGCGCCCAGAAGTGATGCCAATGGGCTCTGCCCGATAGGCAGCCAGTTTGCCATGCCGGTTGTCCAAACCATTGTTCCGTGGGTAATCGTGCCTGCGTCAACCAGGTTCTTGATTTCCACTTCTTCCACGGGGCCGACTTGTTGGTTGTTAAGCGTGTAATACCACATAGAGCTCTCCTTTTTTCTTGAACTATTGAGTCATTAATTTATTATATACTAAAACAAATTCCAAAGATTAATGATAAATTAACTTTCATCGTCATGTTTGTAAGTCTGCTGCCGGCTGCGCTTGAGCTCGCTGTGCTTTTTCTTGACGGCAAGCCTTCTTCTTATTGAGCCCAATGTTGGACGGCTGGGCTGACGGTTGGCAGGAGGGGTAATGGCTTGCTCAACCAGAAGGAAGAGACGAGAGAGCGCATCCAGGCGGTTGCGTTCACGCTCACGATAGCGCTTGGCTTCTATCGTCAGAATACCGCTGCCAGAAACACGCCTGCCGGCCAGCCGGATGAGCTGTTGTTTGTGTGCATCAGAAAGCGAGGGCGAACTACATATATCAAAACGCAGCTGCACAGCGCTGGCCACTTTGTTTACGTTCTGCCCGCCTGGCCCAGAAGCGTGGATGAAGTCGAACTGACATTCGCTGATAAGCTTTTCTTTAAGGGCATCCATATTTATTGTCACAATTGGCAAAGCCATCTACGTGCTATTTTTCCAATATATAGGTATTCTAACATCCCCTGTCGCCATCCGTTAATCATCTGGGATTATCTATGAATCGCCTTTATAATAACCCTGAAGAATAGAGAACCTGGAGATAGTAAAAATGACTGACTCATCCGTTGATGACTTTTCCGTAGAAGAATTACTGCAGCTTAACCAACGCAGTATCACCCCTGACGAATTAGAAAAATTCCAAGGATATATGACAGAAATTTTCAGCGCGCTGGGGATGGATGTAAACACCCCTTCTACACATGAGACCCCCCGGCGCTTTCTTGAGGCTTTAATAGAATCAACCAGCGGCTATGATGGCGACCCCAAACTGATTAAATCATTTCCGCGTGAATGTCGCGGTGAACCTGACTGCCGTCTGAGCCAGGTGATCGAGGGCCCGATTCACTTCCACTCACTGTGTGAACACCATGTGTTTCCGTTTTACGGTGAAGCCTATGTCGGTTATGTTGCTGACGAGCGAATTCTTGGAATATCAAAGCTTACCAGGCTGGTACGGTTGTATACCAAACGCTTTGCGGTGCAGGAACGCATCGGTTATCAGGTTGCGGACACGCTTGAGGCGCTGATGCGACCTCACGGTGTGGCGGTATTCATGCGCGCCAAGCACATGTGTGTGGAGATGCGCGGTGTGCGCGAGATTTCACCCGCAACTCGCACCACCGTGTTCCGCGGAGTGTATGCCGATGACCCGGCGCTGCGCAGTGAATTTTTGAATGTTTGCGGGATCATAAAATAATGCCCCGAAAAATTGAAACCCTGCCTGAAAATCAGGCAGGGTTTTTGCACTAAGTGAGTAAATCCAGCCGAAGAGACAGCTCTTACGGGTTGGGTACCGGTAGTTCTTTCATCAGAAAGTGCAGCATTTTCAAAGCGCCAAGGTTTTTAACTTCTTTACCGTATTTCATAGTGATAGGCAGAGAAAAATCAGTCGAAGGCGGGGATGCCCAATGGTTCAGGTGCTCGCCATCAGGCAGTAAGCCGCCATCGGTTAGCTCTTGAGCGGCGTTCCAGAAGTTCCAGAGTGGGAGTTCGTATTCAAGCGCCAATCTGGCGATGGTTGCGTTAATTGAGTGGTCGCCTTCGATGTTATCCGCTTTGGTGACCAGCACCGGCAGGATGCCGCGTGAGATGGTTTCATCGAGAATCACACGGAGATTTTGTTCGAAGACTTCAGGCTGCTGCTGATGGGTTTTGGCGTCTATCGTGCCCAACAAAATGAAGGCAATGCTGGGGTTGTCCACACGATATTGACAATCGATCATGGGCTCGTTTGGCAGGCAGGTATCATTGTTCCACAAAGACACCAAAATGCGAGCAGTGGTGGTGCCAGGGTTGGTGGTTTGGTTGGGCAGACGGAATGATGGTTTGAAATAATCAATTGTCGGCTGCAGATAAGCAAAATCCTCGCCAAGGTCATACCTACCGCCGAATCCCGCTAAAAAGTCGGGCGATTTGCTGTTGCAGTCGCCGATCTTGGTCACCACTTGCGGGTCGTTGCCTAATGCCAAACCTTCGAAATAGATCTCACGGGCTCGATCTGAAAGCTCTTCGGGAAAGACAGGTAAGTCTTTCCAAAACCCTTCTTCGTACACCACAGGCAAGGTTGGGCTGATTTCAGACGCCTCGGTGGCTGATGGGAGCGGTTCGGATGGAGTCGCCTCTTGCGCTGCCTCTGTGGCCACAACAACCACCGCTTGCGTTTCAATTATCGGAGCAGAGTCTGGGGTAAGTACAGATTCGGTTTTACTGCCAGCACAGGCAGAAAGAGTCAGTGCAAGCGCAAGCACACCGATAATCAAGAAACCACGGGCGTTATTTATATTGATGCGAGACGGTCTGTTAATTTGCATGGAAGTTAATGATCCTTCTACAAGAAAAGCGGGTTGAACAGCATTTAGGCGCTAATTATACTTCTACGTGAAGAAACGAAACTCAACAAAATCAGATCTTCACAAAATCATAAAGTTGCCATAATCCAGCCTTCCTATCCATCTCTTAATCATTTACGAGCGTAACCAACCCCTGGTTAGGTGTGTTAAGACATATTATGAATATACCTCTGGTGGTTATTGCTTTACTTCTTGGCTATGCTTTAGGTAATTTTTCTCCGGCGTATCTTCTTGGGCGCTGGATCGGCGGCTTTGATATCCGCGAACAGGGCAGCGGCAATGCCGGTGCCACCAATGTCATGCGCACGTTGGGTTGGCGCTACGGCGTGTTGGTTTTTACGCTCGATATCATAAAAGGAGCCGCAGCAGCGGCGCTTGGTTTTTGGCTTGCGGGCAACTTTGGCCTGGCAGCGGCGGGAGTTGGCGTTGTCTTGGGGCATGATTATCCCGCAGCGCTCGGTTTCCGCGGCGGCAAGGGGATTGCCGCCACAACCGGTGTATTGCTGAGCTTGATTCCAATCCCGACTTTGGTGGGAATACTGGTTTTTGTCTTGATTATTCTGGGCACGCGCATGGTATCTGTTGCCTCACTGACATTTGTTTCGGGAATGGCGGTTTACACCATACTCACCAACCAACCCCTTTACCTGATTGCCCTTGCTGTGATCGCGGCGATTTTTGCCATCGTGCGCCATAAGGACAATATCCGGCGCGTTTTAGCAGGGGTTGAAAATAAAATCTCGTTCCAGAAAAAAACCTGATTTTTCCAGTTTGGATGACCAATTACGAAAAAACCACGAGGAATGAGCCTTGTGGTTTGCCATGTTTACCTTAATTGTAATAATAAGTCATTTGCTTATCATTTTCAGAGAATCATCAATACGCGTTTGTGGCTGCTTAACTCAGCGTAGATCGCATCCACCTGAGCGCGGCTTTGGGCGATGAAATGAAAATCTACTGAACGGTAGCGGCTGTTATTGGAAAAATGGCTAACAATATTTTCTTCCAATAAATCCGGCACATGCCGGCGCACAATCTCCACCACGAAAGGCTCAAAGTCTTCATCGTTTGCCCCGATTACTCTAAGCGGGAACTCGATGGGGTATTTTATGGAAGGAGCGTTTTCATCTGTCATGATCTCGAAATTATACTCTTGTTTTACCTTGGCCATGGCAGCGCGTTCATTGCATACCCTCTACACGCAGCGCCTTTTCATGGCTGGCTATTCTCCAAACGCAGATCAATCTCTCTCGTCAGTCCAGATCGTAATCCACTTTTTGACCGAGCGCGACATTTCGATCGAGAATTCTGACACAAATTTCCGATTGTAGAATGCCTGCACCGATTTCTTGAGGGCTTCTTCTGCCTGGGGCTCTGCATCAGAAGACATGCTGTGCGCCAGTAAATTGGGAATCTCACTCGCAGTAATCGGGGTGTATCGGTCACGCTGCACGATATACTCGCGATCGAAACGCTTGTTCAGTTTGGGGTGCTCGCGCTCGATAAACGGACGCCCGAAACAGATTAATGTAATGGGTAAGGTATAGCGAGGCAGATTGAACATGGAGCGGTGCTCTTCGCAGTTTTCGAGGATATCGCCAATATAACATGAGCCAATTCCCAATGACTCTGCGGCGATCACGGCAGTTTGTGCCGCGATAAGCGCATCACAACAGGCGAGCAGCAGGTCTCCTTCTTGCGGAGTACGAGGCTGCAACCCTTTTTCTTTGCATGCATCGGGCGCTCCGCTCCAGTTGAAGGTATCCATCCAGCGCTGGTAATCTGCTGCAAACAGCAGCACGTAAGGCGCTTTGGCGATGAATGGCTGGTTGTCGCAAGTGACCGCCAGCCGATCTTTAAGTGTCTGATCTTCCACCTCGATAATCGTGTACAGCATCATGTTGCCTGCGGTTGGCGCGCGCATGGCTGCCTGCAAGATCGCCTCTTTTTCTTCAGAGGTAACTGGTGTGTTAGCGTATTTGCGCGTAGAACGGCGCTGTTGAATCACTTTCAGGGTGTCGTTCATGACTTTCTCCGTAAATCAGGGTAAAAAACGAGAGACTCAAAGCCGCTCTCCGGTTACAATTATGCCATGGAACCTATCAATGTAAACACTTTACCCGAAGCATTATCACGCTCACTGCAATGCCGCCAGGCGCTGCTGCACGAACCGCACAATTACGCGCTGCGTTTATTCAATGGATTTACTGAGGGCTACCCTCCTCTGGTGGTTGACCTTTATGGACGCACGCTGGTGGTGTTCACACACAAGGTCAGCGCTGCAGAATCACATGTGCTGGCATTGACAGTGCATGAAGCGCTTTTGCCGCACGCGGATTGGATTGAGTGCGTGCTCCTCAAACAGCGGTCTTCTCAGGTTGCGGCTGAGAAACAAGGTGTGGTGGTATATGGCAGCCAGCCCGCCTCAAGCATCGTTGAAAATGAAATTAACTACGCGCTTGATCTGCAAATGAACCAAGATGCGGGTTTTTACCTGGATACAAGCGGTCTGCGCGCCTGGCTAAAAGCAAACGCCGGCGATAAAACGGTGTTGAACACATTTGCCTACACGGGCAGCTTGGGGGTGGCAGCGTTGGCTGGCGGTGCCGCCCATGTGCTGCAAATTGATCGCAATGCCAGATTTCTGGCAGGGGTGAAGGATACGCTGCTCCTCAATGGGCTTGATCAATCAAAGATGAAGTGTACCGCGGTTGATTTTTTTGTCGCCGCCGGTCAGCTTCGCCGCCGGGGCGAGTTATTCGATATCGTCATCATTGACCCGCCTTATTTTTCAGTTACTCCGCATGGGAGGGTAGACCAGGGAAAAGAAACCACCCGGCTGGTCAATAAAGCGCGCCCGCTCGTCAACTCCGGCGGCTGGCTGGTGGTGGTCAACAATGCCCTGTTCTTGAGCGGCAGCGCGTTTATGAGCGAACTTGATGAACTTACGCGGGATGGGTATCTATCCCTCCAGGAAATCATCCCGGTCAATGAGGATGTAACCGGCTACCCGGAAACGATTGTCAACAAACCACCCACCGACCCTGCGCCCTTCAACCACCCCACTAAGATGGTGATTCTTAAGGTAAAGCGTAAGGAATCAGGAATCCTATAAAAGGTTAAAACCATGGAATCAGTAACCCGCCTTCCAGCTCTCTTTATCGGTCATGGCAGCCCGATGAACGCCATTGAAGATAACATTTACAGCTGCCAATGGATTGAACTGGGGAAAACTCTGCCCAAACCTCGCCTGATCCTTTGCATTTCCGCTCATTGGGAAACTCGCGGATCGTGGCTGACGGCGATGGATCCTCCTCGAATCATATATGATTTCTATGGGTTCCCACCCGAGTTGTATTCAGTCAGCTACCCAGCACCGGGTTCGCGAGAATTGGTAAACCTTGTCAAAGACACGGTCAAACAGGTTACTTTTCTTGATGACCACGAATGGGGGCTGGATCATGGCAGTTGGTCGGTATTGTGCCGCATGTACCCTGGTGCTGAGATTCCTGTAGTGCAATTAAGCCTTAATCGTGATCAACCAGCCACCTTCCATTACGCGCTTGGGCAAGCGCTGCGCCCGCTGCGCGATGAAGGCGTGCTCATTCTTGGCAGTGGTAACATGGTGCACAACCTGCGCCTGGCTGCCTGGGAG
>JAGOVY010000095.1 GCA_018060515.1 Anaerolineaceae bacterium
GCTTGACGCAGCTCGAGCCATTAATTCCACATACTTGTCCTTGTCAATGTCTGATAAATTGATTTTACTGGGGATTTCCCATGACTGAACACCCATTTCTCCCTGAGTATAAACAAACCTGACTTTTTGCCCTGGACGGACTCGTTTACCGGTATACTCAAGCAACTGCAAAGCAGACCTGGCTGCAGGCGTTGGTGAACGATAAGATTCAAGTTCATGGCTGACCCGCGAAGTAACTACCAGCTTTGCCAGCGGAACACGGTCTTCCTGGAGGTCTGCCAGCGCCTTTCGAAAAATCTCAAATGCAGATCTCAAGTAATCTGGAAGATCCTTCACGCTGCCAGCGCGGCTGATGCGTTCAAGCATGCGCACTTGAGTTTCAACCACCCAGGGAGGCGTATCACGTCGTCGGGCTTCAATACCACGGATTTTTATCGAGCCATCCTGAAAAACACCAAAATAACGATTTGCGACAGGGACTCTTTCATCTGTTCTGGAAGGCAGGAAAGCAACCCAGCGATACACACCGTCGAGAGATACGCCCAGCCCGGTTTGATCTGCTATTTCATCCAAAACCAGTTGGAAATCTGCTTTTTTACTGGCGCCCTTTTTCTTGAGCCATAAAGCATCTACATACATATGCAGCACTTCAAAACCAAGGGATTCAGCAACTTCTTTGGCACGCAGCAGCACCTCTCGACCACCATTAGTGACAGCTTCATGCGCTTCAATGCGGCCAAAGCGGGCATTCTTATAGCCCAAAAATCCAAAACACACCACCAGCAGCCACTTTAATGCTGAAGCCCGCGCGCTGTCGCGCTTCGAAAGCCGGCTGTTTTTTGACAAGGCGGCACCGCGCAGCTTGAGCGCCACTCGCTTTTCATACAGCGGCTTAAGTGTTAGCGGCACAACCCCCAGTTCTGTGCTTGCGGGTACAATGCCATCCGGCAGAGCTACTTCTGGCGAGATATTCCCTTTGATAATAATTGCCGGATACATTGAGATGAAGTCTATTTGCGCAACATCGGTGTGAAGCCCGACAATTGGTTGATAGATCAATCCGCCCCGGTCACGCTGAATGAGGTCAAGACCGTCTTTGAAGGCTTCGACCTGCTGTTTATGCCACGGCACCAGGATACCTTGTTCAAGTGCGGTAATCATTTGCATGGTTGAAATACCGGATCCAGGCGAAACACGGGCAGCATTTTCAATGGGGAGCGTTGTCACACGCGCAGATTCCAACACACCATCCAGTCCGTAATCCCGCCACATCATCGCGCTGCGTTGGTCAATATGGCAGCGCCCGAATAGATGCGCTTCTTGCGCGCGAAAGACAATTTGCCCGTAGGAAAAGTAAGACATTTCTTTTGTCCACGCAACATCTCGCTTTGGGTCACGATTTAAACCCAATGGTATTCCTGTTTGGCGCGAGGTCTCCAAAAGCCGGGGAATCAACCAGGTATCGCCCCAGTTGGAGAGAACGATATCAGGGTCTGCTTGCTTCAGAACCTCATTTAGTTTGCCGATCAAAACTTCTGGAGATTGGAGGCTGATGGTACACGCACGCCGACCGTATTGTATGCGTACAGCCGAGGGTTCGCCACGCCCAGGGTCGCAATCTGGTTCAAGGACAAGCACACGAAATATTGGATGCACAGGCGCCAGATCCCAGCGTGAGTTCAAAACCTGCAGCGAGCGGATTTCACCAGACTGGTCATACTGAACCGCGCAAAAAGCCATGGGAAAGGCGCCAAACCTGGCTGCGTAGCGTGTGTTTACCGAAAGATCTGCATTATAGTAAACCAGGTTTGGGAAGCGCTGCTGCACTTTTTGAAAGAGCTTCAGTTGACGCAGCGGGTTATTGACCACTGCCTTTAAAACAGTGATTGGTTCAGGAATGAAAGCATCGCGCCTGACATCCCGTTGCAGCGAGGTTACCTCAGGATAGTTGCGCAGCATCTGCCACAGAGAGCGCAGTTGTTCAGTCTCTCCGCTGGCATAGAATTCTACATCCAGTTGCTGATGCAGGTAAATTCGCGCACCATCTTCAGCAATAAACCACAGGCGCAACCCATCAACAGCATCCTCGTAGAGGTCAAGCAGCCAACCGCGCATCTGCTGCAGCATCAGGCACCGTCCAGCAGCTCCACATATTCTACCCCGTTGCTGGGTGCAGCTTCGTTCTCAGCTGCATCACTTACGGCCTGATCAACAAGGTCTATAAGGGAAGGAAGTTCAGGAATTGCTGACGCTTCACCCTGAAATTCCACTCCGAGCGCTTCCAATTGCTGTTCCAGGCGCCGCACTTTACGATACATTTCCAGCAGCATGGAAACCAGGTAAATGTCCATTGGATAGAGGTTGCTGGCGTACGAAGCCTCAGCGATGTGGCGGCGTGAAAGCGCCAGAAGGTCTTGCAGCAATTCTTGGTCGTCTTTTCGAAGCGCACGGGCAAAGCGCCGCAGTGCTTTGTCTTCTTCAACCCAGGTTTGTGTAGCAGAAAGAATGGTTCGTCCCATAATAGTACCTCTTTATGAATCAGCAAATAAAGAAAGCTGCTGCGCATCAATAGTTTGTGTTGTAGGCAATGCGTTCTCCTCCCAAACCTCGGTAGCAGCCTGTTTCAACCGTTCTAACAGCCCAAAGCGGGGTGCAGAAAGAGATAACAGTGGACTGGCGCTTACGAGTACCGGCGCGGAAGCACTCATCACTGTCAAATACTGCAGGGCGCGGCTAAAAAGCACACTGCTCTCTTCTACCCGAATGCTTTCGTCCATAAATGTGGTCAGCAGATCAAGCACCAATACCGGCGTACCGGGGTTCTGGGTTGCTTTCTCAAGTAAAGCGGTTACCTGGTAGCAGGTGAATGCCCGAGAGAGGTGAATATTACGCATCATGGCAATGGGATCGTTGGTTAGCGTACGCAATGTGCGCGCAACTCGATACATATTACTGCGGTTGCCGCAATCCAACAGGTACAGCGGCCCGTATAGCGACAATCTGGCAGCAAAATCCAGCATTCTTACCGCCCCACCGTGAGCGCCAAAAACGACCAGCATTCCGCACGAGAATGGCAGCGGTGCCAAAACTTCATCTGTCGGAGGTGTTTGGGATGTTAGTATCATACCTCTATTATATAGAACGTATGTTCCTTGTCAAGTACTAATTTGGCTGTGTTATGTGTATAGTGAATTGCTATGCGCAGTATTAGTATTGATACGATAAGTGTTTGTACTATAATGCTTTCTACGTATGTCAATTCGTACTGAGCTTAACTCGCCTTTCATGATTGGGAATGTATTACTACCGAACCGCTGTTTACTGGCGCCTATGGATGGGTATACCGACTCTCCATTCAGGCGTATTTGCCGTAATTTTGGCGCCTCGCTAAACACTTCTGAGTTCATTAACGGGATTGATATCGCATTCGGACACCCTCACCTTAAAACCATCACCTACTTCACCGAAGATGAAAGGCCATTCTGCTATCAAATATTTGATGACAATCCTGACCGGCTGCTTCAATCGGCGCTGAAGCTTGAGCAGCGTTCTCCTGACATCATCGACATTAATATGGGTTGTTCAGCCAAGAACGTCAGTAACAGAGGCGCAGGAGCTGGCCTGCTAAAACAACCGCAAAAGATTCATCAAATCGCTTCTTCACTTGTAGACGCTCTTTCGCTGCCGGTTACAGCCAAAATACGCCTTGGGTGGGATGACTCAACCAGGAATTATCTTGTAGTTGCTGCCATCCTTGTGGATTGCGGTATCAGCGCCATTACGGTCCACGCTCGTACCCGCCAACAGGCGTATTCGGGAAGCGCAGATTGGGATGCGATCGCTGAAGTAAAATCGTCTGTGCCAATCCCTGTCATTGGCAATGGTGATGTGCTCTCGCTTGCAGATGCGCAAAGAATGCGAGAACACACCGCCTGTGATGCGGTGATGATTGGCCGGGCAGCAATTGGGAATCCTTGGATATTTTCTGGCTCAGATCGCAGCTTGGTTACGCGTGAAGAATTGTTAAATGTAATCAGCGACCATTTATTGTTGATGGTTGAGCTCTACACTGAAAGGACGGGTACAGTTCTCTTCAGAAAGCATCTTTCGAAATATCTTTCAGGATATTTACCTACCATAGAATCCCGACAAAAGGTTTTTTCTATCGACAATTCGGCTGAATTGCTGATGATTGTTAAAAACATACTGCTGGGCTAAAGATTTACACCGATTTTGAAATAAAGAGAGTAATTAATGCCTCTTTATCACATTACAGAACGAACCACCTGGGAGCAAGCTCAATTAACTGGTTACTATCTTCCGATTGCCTACCACAAGGATGGGTTCATCCATTGCTCCTTGGAAAACCAGGTTATCAAAGTCGCTAATGCCTTTTATCGAAACGCGAATGGCCTTGTTTTAATCAAAATAGACGATTCAAAACTCGTTTCGCCGGTAATTATGGAGAATCTTGAAGGTAATGAGGAGCTTTTCCCTCACCTTTACGGACCGTTAACTTTGGAAGCTGTTATTGAAGTTGCGCCGCTTTGCCTTAATGCGCTGGGCTTTTTTGTTATGCCCGTATTTACTCAACGCTGACCTGTCTCTACATGGTAAAATTATCACCGCGTCCCTGTAGCGCAATGGATAGCGTGCCGGCCTCCGAAGCCGAAGGTGAGAGTTCGATCCTCTCCAGGGACACTCGTTAAAACATTAGATTATGTTATAAAAACCAGAAAGGATTAATATATGGTTCCAGTTGGGGCAGGCGGTGGTGGTTTTTTGATTTATCTGATTTTCAGTATTCCGGCGTTACTACTCGGTTTGTGGGCTCAATCAAAAATAAAAACTTCGTTTAATAAATACTCACAGGTTCGCACAGCAACTGGGCTAACCGGAGCGGAAGTCGCCAGAAGTATGTTAGATCAAAATGGTTTGTCAGCCATAAAAATCGAGCCAGTGCGTGGAAATCTGACAGATCATTACGACCCGAGTTCAAAGACATTGCGCTTAAGCGAATCTGTATACCAGGTTCCGAGCATTGCGGCCGCCGGTGTGGCAGCCCATGAAGCCGGACACGCTATTCAGCATAGCAAGAATTATGGTCCCTTGAAAATACGATCTCTCATGGTTCCTTCGGTACGAATTGGCAGCTGGTTGGGGCCGATTCTTTTTTCAATTGGTTTGCTTTTAAGTACCCAAACCGGAGACACAATGGCAATTGTTGGATTGGTTCTCTTTTCAGCAACCGCCCTTTTTGCTCTCGTCACCCTTCCTGTTGAGTTCGACGCCAGCAAAAGAGCTAAAGCCTGGCTGGCAGATTCAGGAACTGTGTATCCTACAGAAATTGGTGGTGTACACAAAGTACTCGATGCTGCAGCGCTGACCTATGTTGCCGGGGCTGCTCAGGCAATCTCTACGGTTTTATATTACGCTTTTATCTTATTGGGAAACCGCCGCCGAAGTTAGTTGTTGATCCATCCGCTACGTTTTTGAAAAAAGAGCTGCTTCTTATAAAGCAGCTCTTACTTTTACCCACTACTGATGTTTCTTCCCAACTGTTCCCTGTTTTCCAGCGCTCTAACCGCTCCTTCTGCGGTACAAGTGAGCGGATTATCAACCATGTAGATGGGAATTCCAATCGATTTTGTGAGGTACTTGTCAACACCTCTGAGCATAGATCCACCGCCGCACATAGCCGCGCCTCGATCAATAATGTCAGAGATCAATTCTGGCGGTGTTTTTTCCATCACTTTTCGTGTCATTTTTACAATTTCTTCAAGCGGTTCTTGCAAGGCTTCAACAACGTCATCTGTGGTTAATATAACCGGCCGCGGAAAACTTGTGATCTGATCCTGTCCCTGAATTTCGATGGATAATTGCTGCTCCTGAGGGAGAGCCGCCCCAATTTTTATCTTGATCATCTCTGCCGAAGGCATACCGATAATCACGCCAAAACGTTTACGTACGTATTGAATAATCGCCTCATCGAGCATCTGCCCGCCTGTTCTTGATGCTTCACCGGCAACGATACCATTGAGGCTGATAATTGCGACCTGGTTAACGCCGCCGCCTAATGAAATTACCATATTTCCGGCAGGCGATGAAACAGGTAGATCCATACCGAGCGCAGCAGCAATAGGCTGCGGAATGAGAAACACCTCGCGGCTGCCGGCGCCTATTCCAGCCTCATGCACCGCCCGCCCTTCAACACTGGTTACGCCGTATGGAACTGTTATCATCATACGCGGACGGAAAAGCCTCATCGGACCGGCAATTTTTCGGGTAAGATAACCCAAGAGCGTTTCAGTGATTTCGTATTCAGCAATAACGCCATGGTTTAGCGGCGAAATGACCTCAATATTTTCTGGGGTCCTGCCCACCATTTCTTTGGCAGCCTGCCCCCATTCAACCATCTTTTCTTCGTCAATCACAATCGCAACGACAGTTGGCTCTTGAAGCAAAATCTGATTTCCCTCAGCAAATACAGTATTGCTGGTGCCCAGGTCAATTCCAAACTCTCTTGTTAAAACAGCCATGAAGGTTTTCTTTCTTTACGAAATTTTAATTTTTCGACCTTTTTGAAACTTTTTCGCCGCCTGTAACCGTAAATCAGAGCGTTTAAGCGCAGAAGTAATACGCATATAGCGGTCCGTATCGGTTGCAAGGGTCAATTTCAGCCTTTCTTCAGCACGTTCCCTTGCTTTCATCGCACGCTCAATGTCAATCTCTTGAACATTTTCTGCTGAGTCAGCAAGAATCGTCACCTTGTCAGGCATCACTTCAGCAACTCCGCCTGAAACGGTGAAATTAATTTCATTATTTTTTTCTCGAACCGTAATAATTCCGTAATTTAATGCGGTCAGAACCGGGGAATGATGAGCAAGTATACCCATTTGCCCGGACATGCCGGGAATGATCACAATATCAGCATCTCCCTGATACACTAAACGGTCTTGAGAAACGATTTCGCAGTTAATTGTCATCTCAGCATCACATTAACGTTTTCGCCTTTTCATAGGCATCTTCAATTGCACCTACCATGTTGAAGGCTTGTTCGGGTAAGTGATCACATTTTCCATCCAATATTTCCCTGAAACTATCAACGGTGTCATTCAGACTGACGTATTTACCCGGGATACTGGTAAATTGTTCGGCAACATACATGGGTTGTGAGAAAAAGCGTTCAATCTTTCGGGCACGTGACACAATTAGCTTATCATCCTCACTCAGCTCGTCGATTCCCAGAATTGCTATGATATCTTGAAGATCTTTATAGCGTTGTAACAATCTTTGAACTTCTCTGGCAGTTTCATAGTGCTTAAGTCCAACAATTTGCGGGTCGAGAATTCGAGAAGTAGAAGAAAGCGGGTCAACAGCCGGATAGATACCTTTCTCAGAAATTGCTCTTTCAAGTGCAATCGTGGCATCCAAATGCGTAAATGTCGCGACCGGCGCAGGGTCAGAATAGTCATCGGCAGGTACATAAACAGCCTGCATTGAGGTAATCGATCCATGGTGGGTTGATGTAATCCTCTCCTGCAGCTCTCCCATCTCTGTGGATAGTGTGGGCTGGTATCCAACAGCCGAGGGCATACGACCGAGCAGCGCAGAAACTTCAGACCCAGACATGGTGAAGCGGAAAATGTTGTCGATAAACAGCAGAACGTCCATTCCCTGGTCACGGAAGTATTCAGCCATTGAAAGTGCAGTTAAAGCAACCCTTAATCGCACGCCAGAGGTTTCGTTCATCTGCCCGAATACCATCACAGTGTCTTTCATGACGCCCGATTCTAACATTTCGCGGTATAGCTGGGTCCCTTCTCTTGTACGCTCGCCGACACCGGCAAAAACTGATTTGCCTTTATGTACTGTCGCAATGGATCTGATGAGCTCTTGGATAATTACAGTTTTACCGACACCAGCTCCGCCAAAAATACCGGTTTTTCCACCTTTTGTAAAAGGTGCAATTAAATCAATCACTTTTAATCCAGTTTCAAACACTTCAACACGGGTCGATTGCTCTGAAAAAAGCGGGGCTTCGCGATGAATTGGGTAATAATCTTTAGAATCAACAGGTCCCTGATTGTCAACTGGTTCACCAAGTACGTTTAAGACACGGCCAAGTGTACCTTCGCCAACAGGCACTCGAATAGGACCTCCAGTTCTCTCGACACTCATATTTCGTTGAAGTCCGTCAGTTGTGTCCATCGCCACACATCTGGCAATATTATTTTCTAGAAGCTTTTCCACTTCAAGGATTATCGCGGTGCCATCATCACGGATCA
>JAGOVY010000019.1 GCA_018060515.1 Anaerolineaceae bacterium
CCCAACCGGCGGATCAATGATTTTGGCTGGGGTGCTGCTGAAATTAGGCGCATTTGGCTTTATCCGGCTGGTGCTGTCGCTTTTCCCGGCTGAGTCGGCGCGGTTTTCAGGATGGCTGGCGCTGCTGGCTACGCTTTCGATTATCTTTGGCGCTTTTTCTGCGACTGCACAAAAGGATTTCAAACGGTTGGTCGCATACTCTTCCATCAACCACATGGGGTTTGTGATTTTAGGTATCGCAGCGGCTGCCTGGGCTGGCGGACAACAAGACCCGGAGCTAAACAAGAGCGCGGTGATCGCATTGAATGGAGCGGTGCTGCAAATGTTCAACCATGGTTTGAGCGCTGCGGGGATGTTCTTTTTAGTTGGGGTGATATACGACCGCCTGCACACACGCAAATTTGCCGATTATGGCGGGTTGTATGCTATCCTGCCGGTTTATGGCTCAATCTTGATCTTTACCTCCATGGCTTCATTGGGGCTGCCTGGGTTGAACGGGTTCGTTTCAGAGTTCATGATTGTTCGCGGCACATGGCCGATCTTTACCCTGTATACAGCTCTGTCAATGATCGGCTTGCTTTTTACTGCTGTATATGTACTCAAGGCAATCAAGTTAACGCTGCACGGACCGTTGAACGAGCGTTGGGCAGGGAAGGTGAGCGATATCCAGTCGCGTGAGCTGTGGGTGATTGTACCTTTGATGATTTTGATCCTGGTGATTGGCATCTGGCCATCCTGGTTGGTCAACCTCATCAACCAAACTGTTTTGATCTGGTATTAGAAGGAGACTGATGCAAATCCCGCTTCTTAGTTTACTCACCATAACGCCAATCGCAGCCGGTGTACTGCTGTTACTGCTGCCAGCGGCGAAACGCAACCTCATCCGCGGGATTGCTCTGGGAACTTCTGTATTCACTTTAATTATTTCTGTGATTATTTTCTTTACTTATGACACCGCAGCAGCCGGGTATCAGTTTGTTGAGAAGCTGGATTGGCTGCCCGCATTGGGCATCTCCTATCACATGGGGGTGGATGGGATTGGCGCTGCCATGCAATTGATGGCGGGCTTGATTGTGTTCAGCGGGGTGATGGTCTCGTGGGGTGTGGAAGACCGTCCGCGCGAGTTTTTCGCTTTTTTGCTGTTTCTTGCGGCGAGTGTTTTCGGCGTTTTCGCCTCGCTGGATCTTTTTCAGTTGTTTTTCTTCTTTGAACTGGCGGTGTTTCCCAAATACCTGATGATCGTGATGTGGGGACACCCGAAGACGCGTGAATATGGGGCGATGAAATTAACCCTCTACCTCTTTCTCGGATCCATGGTGGCACTGGTTGGCGTACTGGCGGTGTACTTCTCTTCTGGCTTGGGGACGTTTAACCTCATTGAATTGGAACAGGCGGGGTTTGGCATTGAGTTTCAACGCATCTGGTTCCCGGTCATCTTCCTGGGGTTTGGCGTGTTAGGCGGCATTTTCCCGTTTCACAGTTGGGCGCCAGATGGTCATGTGGCGGCACCGACAGCAGTCTCCATGCTGCTGGCAGGCGTTGAAATGAAGGTAGGGGTGTTTGCGGCCTTACGGGTGGGCTTGATGTTGCTTCCCGACGGCATGCGTATTTGGGCGCCGCTCATTTTTGTTTTGGCGACGATTAATGTGGTTTATGGCGCGTTTATTGCGATGATTCAAAAAGATTTCAAATACGTTATCGGTTTTTCTTCTGTCTCGCACATGGGTTTGGTGTTCATCGGGTTTGCAACGTTGACCCCAGAGGGTCTAACTGGCGCTGGTCTGCAAATGTTCTCTCACGGCATCATGACGGCTCTCTTCTTTGCGGTTGTTGGGATGGTGTATGACCGGGCTCATACCCGTGATATACGGGAGTTAGGCGGGCTATATAAGGTAATGCCCATCGCCGCGCTTGGATTCATTGTCGGTGGTTTAGTTTCGATGGGGATGCCTGGCTTTTCGGGTTTTATTGCTGAAATGCCTATTTATATCGGTGCGTGGAAGTCGGTTCCGCTTGTGGCGATTATCTCTTCAATTTCAATCGTTGTAACGGCTGCATATATTTTACTGGTTGCCCGCCGAGTATTCTTCGGCGATGTGCCGGAGGGTATTAAATCCGGTCTTTCTGACATCACATCAATGGATAAAGCCGTGGTGATACTGCTATCAGTCATCTTGCTGGTAGTAGGCGTGTTCCCGTCTGTGCTCGTCCCCTGGATTGAAGCTGGCGTCAGGCATATCCTTGTGCTTACCGGAGGTGGATGATGCTGTTGTTCTCGCATGAGATGTTCTCTGCATTGCTGCCTGAACTTGGATTAACCCTTTTGGCGTTGATACTGCTGGTGATTTCTCTGCTGAAAAACGAAAGAATCAATCAGCAGTTGGAATGGATCACCGCTGCCGGTTTTACGGTCATTGCCATGGCAATGGTTTTATTCGCACGCCCGCCAGCAGAACCTCAGCTTTTATGGGGAGAGGCTGTTCGCTTTGATCAGGTTGGTTTTATTTTTCGGCTGATGATCCTCGCTGGCAGTGCATTAACCGCAGTTTTTTCAAAAATGGAACCAGCGTTTACCAAAAAGGCTGAATTCTTCCTCCTGCTTGTGATATCCACGATCGGTTTAAGTCTCATGGTGGTTTCAGGTAACCTGATTACGCTTTATCTGGCAATTGAAACTGCGGCGCTGCCGCTGTATGTAATGGCAGGGTTCAACCGCGAATCGGATAAATCGGTTGAAGCAGGGATGAAGTACTTCCTGTTTGGGGCAGTATCTTCGGCACTCATGCTCTACGGTTTCACGCTTTTATATGGTTTTGCAGGAACCACCAAATTGTATGGTATGGTCAGCGCGATTCAACAGAATGGAGCATCCTCTGCGGGGGTTGTGCTGGCTTTCTTGCTGGTATTGGCTGGCTTTACTTTTAAGATGAGTGCAGTTCCATTCCACTTTTGGGCGCCTGATGTTTACCAAGGGTCGCCAACACCAGTATCGGGTTTTCTTTCAACAGTATCGAAGGCGGCAGGTTTCGCTGCTTTTATTCGCGTGATTGTAAACGTGTTTGCTGTGGGATCTTCTCAGGTTTGGATGGTAACCATTGCTGTCGTTGCTGTGCTGAGCATGTTTGTGGGGAATCTCCTGGCGATCACACAAAAAGACATCAAGCGAATGATTGCCTACTCATCAATTGCGCAGGCAGGCTACGTTCTGGTGGGTGTGGCCACGGGTAGCGAGCTTGGTTTCAGCGGCGCCTTGTATTATCTCCTCGCATATCTGGTAACAAACCTGGCTGTCTTTGCCATCATTCATTGGGTTGAGCAAAAATCAGGCTCAACTGCGATCAGCGCATTTGCTGGATTAAACCGGCGCTCGCCGGGGATGGCTTTATTAATGATGCTTGGTCTGCTTTCATTAGGCGGCATACCGCCATTTGCGGGGTTCTTTGCCAAAGTTCTTGTCTTTGGCAGCGCCGTTAAGGCAAATATGGTTTGGCTGGCGGTCCTGGGAATCTTCAATTCAGTGATTGGTTTATATTATTACCTGCGTGTGATGAAGGTAATGTACCTTGACCCGCCAACCGAAACCCAATGGGATTATTCAACCACATTCTTATGGAAAATAGCGCTGGCGGTTTGTATTATCGGTATTCTTGTTTTAGGCGTCGTATATGCTCCGTGGTTTAACCAATTATTGCTTGCCGCGGGCGATTTTTAAGTTAGTAAAAAGTCTCTATGATATAATAAAAAATCGTTTTTATGGACCCGAAGAATCAAGGCATCAGCAAACAGAATAAACAGAATATGCTCCTGGCTGCGTTATTGGGGCAAATTGGCATCCTGACATTGGTTATTGTTATGGCTGCAGTGCTTGGCGGGCTGGCTTTGGATAAACATTTTGTCACACAGCCCTGGTTCACAATCGGTTTATTGGTTGCCAGCATTCCGGTTTCGCTGCTTGTAATGGTTTGGGTTGCTCGAAAGACAATTAAACGGATTAAAACCACTGATTCCGAAGAGACGGGAGAGGAGGACGCGATTGGAAAAAGAACGTAAATGGAAATGGGGTGTGCACCGTTGGATTGTGCTCGCACTCATCATCGCAAATGTTATCGCGGTAAACAAATTCGAGCCTGTTCAACCTCACATCCAGGTGGCGGCCGAAAACATTATGGCAAAGCCTCTTTTCACTTTGCCAGTAATTGGCGACTTCTACCTGACCAACTCTCTGCTGGCAACATTGCTGATGGACGTTATCATTATTTTGGTAGCGCTTGCCGTGCGCAACGCGGCGAAAAAAGCGCCGCTCGCGCCAAAGGGAATTGGCGGCATCTTCGAAATGTTTGTTGAGGTCATTTACAACATGACAGAAACCACGGCGGGAAAGTTCACGCCAAAGGTATTTCCGCTATTTGCTACGATTGTGATCGTACTGCTCTTTGCCAACCTATTAAAGCTCTTGCCTGGGTTCGAATCCATTGGTGTTCTGCACGAGGCAGATCATGGATACGCCATTCAGCAATTGGGCAACAGCGCCTGGTCTACGTTGACCACCACAAAGGTTGACCACGACGGTTACACATTGGCGCCTTTCCTGCGCGGTGTTTCCACTGATTTGAATTTCACCACAGCGCTGGCATTGATTGCGGTGTTTATGATCCAGGTTATCGGTGTTCAAGCGAACGGTCAGCGCTACTTTGAGAAGTTTATCAACGTACGCAATATATTCAAGAAGCCTTTGTTTGGTGTGATTGATTTTATTGTAGGCTTGCTTGAATTAATTTCTGAATTTGCCAAAATTCTGTCATTTACCTTCCGGTTATTCGGAAATATGTTTTCGGGCATGGTGCTCGTGGCTGTGGTGGGGGTAATGATTCCGGTATTTTTGCCCTCCGGTCTTTATCTTTTTGAACTTTTTATCGGTGTGATTCAGGCGCTGGTATTTGGTATGCTGACAATGGTCTTCATGGCTCAGGCAACTCAGGGACATGGAGCGGAAGAACAACATTAACAGATTCATAGGAATTTGAGGAGGCTTGGAAAACTAATGACTGGTGATATCGTTGAAGCAGCAAAAATGATTGGGGCCGGGCTCGCGATGATTGGCGCGCTAGGCGGTGGTGTTGGAGTAGGTTTGAGTGTTTTAGGCGCTGTGCAGGGTATGGCACGCAACCCCGATACCTATGGCAACTTGCTTTCCAGTATGATCCTGGGGATCGCGTTCTCAGAAGCTATCGCGATTTACTGCCTGGTGATTGCGTTCTTGATGCTCTTTGTAATGTAGTTCGGTTTATTTTTGCGAGGAGGCGAAATTGGAAAAATTAGGCCTAAACCTTGGTTTTCTATTAGTACAAATCATCAGTTTTCTTATCCTCTGGGCGGTATTACACGCCTGGGTTTATAAACCGCTTCAGGCTGCGTTGAAAAACCGCCGTGCGGCGATTGATAAAGGGCTGGAAGATGCACGGGTAGCTGCGGAAGCCCGAGA
Source organism: Anaerolineaceae bacterium (assembly GCA_018060515.1). Taxonomy (GTDB): domain Bacteria; phylum Chloroflexota; class Anaerolineae; order Anaerolineales; family Anaerolineaceae; genus UBA6107. The sequence goes on from JAGOVY010000019.1 coordinate 5,483, forward strand.
AAACGCCGAGAAAGATGCGGCAGCGATTCTCTCCGAAGCGCAGTCCAACGCTGCGATCATCATTCGTGAGGCGAAAGAGAAGGCAGAAGCGGCGGGGCGCGAGGTTAAAGCAGAGGTTGAAGCTGACATTGCCAAAGCCAGAAGCGATGCGCTGGTGGATGTTGATCAGGAGCGTGCCCGTGTGCTCGGTGAAATCCGCACAAATGTGGCTTCATTGGCGATTGCTGCAGCGCAAAAACTGGTTGGCGAAGCGCTCGATGACAAACGCCAGCATGCGCTGGTTGCTGAATTCTTCTCTGGCATTAAAGATGGACAAATTAAAATTCTTGAAGAGACCGATCTCAGCGGCAGCAATGCCGAGGTTGTGAGTGCGCTTCCATTGACATCAGAAGAACAAAAAACCATCTCAGGTGAGCTCTCTGCCAAGCTTGGTGGTGATGCTTCGGTGAATTTTAATGTAGACCCCAAGTTATTAGGTGGGCTGCTGGTTCGGGTTGGTGACAAAGTCGTTGATGGTTCGGTCGCCGGACAGATTTCAGATTTACGCAGCTCACTCGAATAATACGACTACAATAGAGGGTCACATTGGCGATTGCCGGAAAATTTGACCCTCTAATTATTTAATTTGATAAAGCAGAGCTTATGACCCCACTAACCCTTATTGACCTGATCTCCGGTTTACCCATTCATTGGGTGTGTTCACGTCCGCTTGGTTCGGCATCTGTTCATGCAATTCAGTATGATTCACGTGAAGTGACTGCAGGAGATATCTTCATTGCCGTCAGCGGTGGGAATGTGGATGGGCATGAATTTATTCCTTCTGCGATAGAGCGGGGTGCCATAGCCGTTGTGGGAGCGAAATCTCTCAGCGGAGATCTGCCAGTTCCGTACATCCAGGTGGAAGATCCGCGTGAAGCCATGGCATACCTGGCTGCTGCTATTTATGATCACCCGGCGAGAAAGTTAACTGTCATCGGTGTTACTGGAACGGATGGGAAGACCACAACCTCCAATATTCTTTATTCCATTCTCACCACCGCGGGTATCAAAGCTGGGTTAATAACTTCAGTTAACGCGATAATCGGGGGTAAAGTGGTGGATACGGGCTTCCATGTGACCACGCCCGAAGCGATTGATGTACAGCGCTACCTGGCGCAGATGGTGGCTGCCGGGCTGAGTGCAGTAGTATTGGAGACGACCTCTCATGGGCTTGCTCAGCACCGGGTGACCGCCTGTGAATTTGATATTGCCGTGGTTACGAATATTACCCATGAGCATCTCGATTATCACCATACTTATGAAGAATATCGCGCCACTAAAGCGCGTATGTTTACAAGTCTGCAGCAGACTGTGGAAAAGCCTTTCGGGAATCCGCGCCTGGCAGTTCTAAACCGTGATGATAGTTCCTATGATTTTCTGAACAAACTGATTCCAGGTGAGAAGATTACCTATGCTCTCGAGACGGAGGCGGATTTCACTGCAGCGAATGTTTCGAGCAGTTCTAAAGGTGTAGAGTTCACCCTTCATGGAGATGGCGTTGATCTTAAGGCGCATTGCAATTTACCGGGCAGGTTTAATGTTTCCAATTCCTTGGCAGCTTTTTGTGCCGCCCGCGGATTGGGGATTGATGCCAAGACGGCGGTGAAGGGCATTGCCCGCTTGCAGGGTGTTATTGGCAGGATGGAACTGATTAATCTGGGGCAGGCTTTCACTGCGATTGTGGATTTCGCCCACACCCCTAACGCGATGAATGCAGCTATAAAAACAGCACGCGAAATGACGGATAAGCGTGTGATCACCGTTTTCGGCTCTGCGGGGTTGAGAGACCGCGTAAAACGCCGCCTGATGGCGGAAAGCTCGGTGAAGATGGCTGATGTTACGATTCTGACCGCTGAAGACCCACGGATTGAATCGTTGGATGATATTTTGGCTGAAATGGCTGGCGCTGCTGAAAAAGCCGGCGGAATAGAGGGGAAAGATTTTTACCGAATCGCTGATCGAGGTGAGGCGATACGCTTTGCCGTAAAGTTAGCTCAAGCAGGTGACCTGGTGATGGCGTGCGGCAAGGCTCATGAACAATCCATGTGCTTTGGAACGGTAGAGTATCCCTGGGATGATCGCGTTGCCATGCAGGCTGCATTGGCTGAATTACTGGGCATACAGGGTGCAGAAATGCCCTGGCTGCCGACTTCATCTGCGCCGCCTAAACCCTGACCCTTAAGAAACCAAAAGCTCCGGTATTCACCGGAGCTTTGTATTTAACCTGTCTGTTTAACGTTTTGGATTGCGGTCGTTGTAACCGCCGCGGCTTCCTCTGCGGTCAGCGCCGCTGCCCGGGCGATTGCCGCCTGAGCGCGGTCTGCTGCCGCTGGGTTTACCGCCTTTGTCGTGTTCAAGAGCTTCTTCAACCGTCCAACCTTCGAGCACAGCCTGCCTTGAGAGGCGAATCTTGCCATTCTCATCAATTGCGGTGACCATAACAGTGAGTTCGTCGCCGAGTTTGACCAGGTCTTCGACCTTTTCAACCCGGTCGGTATCTAACTGCGAGATATGCACCATTCCGTCAATTCCGGGGAGGATCTGTACAAAAGCGCCAAAATCGGCGACACGCACGACTTTGCCTGTATAGATGTGACCGACCCTGGCACTTTCGGTGAGCGCTTCAATCCGTTCGCGCGCGGCGGCTTCGTTGATACCATCAGTGGCAGCGATGAAAACAGTTCCATCATCATCAATGTCGATTTTGGTGTTAGTTTCTTCCTGCAGTGCGCGGATGGTCTTTCCGCCTGGGCCGATGATGGCGCCAATCTTCTCAATAGGAACTTTAATGGTTGTGATTCGCGGCACAAAGGAGCGCAAATCGGGGCGTGGGACGGGGATGACTTCCATCATCAAACCGAGGATAGTGAGGCGGGCTTCACGCGCCTGTGCCAATGCCTGGCGCATAATCTGCGGGGTGATGCCTTTGATCTTAATGTCCATCTGCAGCGCAGTTATGCCTTCTGTGGTGCCGGCAACTTTGAAGTCCATGTCGCCGAGGTGATCTTCAGCACCTTGAATGTCAGTAAGGACGACATGACGGTCGCCTTCTTTAATCAAACCCATCGCCACACCGGCAACCGGTGCTTTGATAGGTACACCAGTATCCATAAGAGCAAGTGTGGAGCCGCACACGGAAGCCATCGAAGAGGAACCGTTGGATGCCAGCACTTCAGATACCAGGCGCAGGGTGTAGGGAAACTCTTTTTCGGAGGGGATGACTGGGATGAGCGCACGTTCAGCGAGCGCACCATGACCCACCTCGCGCCGTGATTGACCGCGCAACATTTTTACTTCACCGGTGCTGTATGGCGGGAAGTTGTAATGGTGCATGTAGCGCTTCGTGTCGGTGGGAGAAAGGGTGTCAATTTCTTGGGCTTCTTTGGGTGTGCCTAAGGTGGCCAGCGTTAATACCTGGGTTTCACCGCGGGTAAACAAACCTGAACCGTGCGCGCGCGGGCTGACGCCAACTTCGCACCATATGGGGCGGATTTCGGACAACCTGCGGCCGTCGGGGCGTTTGTTTTCTTCGAGAATACGGGCACGAACCACCCGTTTGTATGTTTCTTCGAAAGCTTCTTTGTACTCCGAAATTTGTTCGGCATCTTCAGGATCGGTATATTCAACAATCACGTTATCGCGCAGGGTGTTGATGGCATCCTGAAGTTCGTGCTTGCTGTGAGGTGCGTCAAGCGCTTCTTTAATCTCATCTGCAATCCGATGGCTTACCTTTTCTACCAGGGTTTCATCGAGTGAGAAGAGGGGGACTTCACGCTTGGCTTTTCCAAGTTCACGCGCCATTTGGTTTTGAGTTTCTACAATCGCCTGAATGGCGGCATGCCCAAACTCAAGAGCGGAGAGCATCGAGTCTTCATCAATTTCATTAGAGCCCGATTCAACCATGAGGATGGCGTCAGCAGTTCCAGCAATGCGCAGATCAAGGTCAGAGACGTCAATCTGGGCATAGGTTGGGTTGAGGATCAATTCTCCGTTGATTCGCCCCACGCGAACTGCACCAACTGGTCCGCCCCAGGGAATATCAGAGATCATCAAAGCACAAGAGGCCGCGTTAATCGCCAGTACGTCGAGAGGGTTTTCCCAATCAGCTGAGAGCGAGAACATGATGACCTGAACTTCATTGCGGATGTCTTTATTGAACAAGGGGCGAAGCGGGCGATCTGTGAGCCGGGAGACTAAAATCGCATCTGTTCCGGGGCGCCCTTCGCGGCGGAAGAATGAACCTGGGATGCGTCCGCCTGCGTACATTCTTTCTTCATATTCAACAGTGAGCGGGAAAAAATCCTGCCCAAGACGGGGTTCGCTGCCCATGGTTGCGGCGGCGAAGACGACACTTTCTCCAAATTGAACTGTGACGGCGCCGCCAGCCTGCGCGGCGAGTTTGCCGGTTTCGAACGTCAGAGGACGCCCACCGACAGAGGCAATAAACTTCTTGCTTTCTGGTTTCATTACTTCTCCTAAAATTCTTTTCCCGCCTGGTTAGGAACTGAAAACTGGCACAGACAACTATTTGTCTTTGGCACTTTTCAATACCCAACCGGCGGCCATTATTTTTCCGACCGGAGTAATAAAGTAAAACGAGTAGAGAAGCGCTCCTCTACTCGTTGAGACCTTCTGTTTACCGGGTGCGGATATTCAATTTTTCGGTAATCGCAGCGAAGCGGGCGAAATCAGTGCGGCGTAAATACGCCAGCAGCCTGCGGCGCTGTCCTACCAGTTTGAGCAAACCGCGGCGTGACGAATTATCGTGCTTGTTGGCGCGCAGGTGCTCGGTGAGCTGTCGGATACGGATGGTGAGGATTGCGATCTGTACATCAGCCGAACCGGTATCCGTACCGTGGATGCGGTACTCTTCAATCAGTTTTTGTTTCTCTTCTTTAGTTATTGACATGACAACTGCTCCTTTAATTTTATGCAAGTCGCCAGTCAGCAGCATACACCGCTGACAGGTCGAGTCATAGGCAGATATTATACCAGAGGGTTAACTCAATGCACAGAGAAAACAATCGAGAAATCTAACGCAGGCGCATTGCACTGCGCAGAGATTCCTGCATTTCAGCGCTGAAGAGTTCAATAGCACGCCGCATGAAACGACCCATCCCGGGGTCTGTTGAAAGTGACATCACCTGTTTGAGGAAGTAGACTGTTTCTACTTCAGAGCGTTGTGCCAGATGTTCGATGACATTGAGGAGTTCATATTGGTTTTCATAGGTAGGGGTCAGAATCAATGGGCTGATGAAGGTGAAGATGGCTGGCAGGTTTTCAAAAGCACGGTCATCGATTAATGGAATGGTTCCGTTGATGGCCAGCTTTGCCAGCCAGGGTTCGCTGGAAGAATTCCAGGTATTAAGCACATCGAGCCAGCGATTAGGCGCGTCTCTGCGTATCTGCGCTGAGGCGGTCTGATGCAGGAGAGGCAGGATTTCAGCGTCATTCTTCTCCAATGACCAGGTTTGTATGCGGTGTACGACTTCATCGAAAGTGTTCTGAGGCATTCTGCCGAGCAATTGCGCTGCCAATTCGCGCAGTTCAACTTCTCTTTCCTGCCACAGACAGTCAATAATTGGCAGAATCAACGCAGGTGTTTCGTTGCAATATGGAGACAAAGCCAACACCACCTCTCGATTAAGCAGAGCAGGTGAATTGAACTTGGGCATTGTTCCACCGCCTGAAGAGGAATTTCCGGCCGTCTGTGTAAAGTCGGCATGAAAAAGGAAGAGCTCACGCAGCTCGCGAGTGAATTCCCCAGGATTTTCGATGGTTTCTTCCAGTAATTTGAACCTAGCGCGCAGCCGGGTAAGGTCAATTGCAGGCATGAGTCTGATTTATGAGCTAATAGGCGCGTGAGAAATAGACTTTTTCGTGAGCCTCTGCGCCGCAGACTGCACACTTTCCGCTTCCACCAGGCTGTTCGAGTGGAATGCAGCGTGTTGTGGCTTTGGTATCTCCTTTGACGCGTTCTTCGCAGGCTGCGCTGCCGCACCACCATGCGTATGCCCAACCTTTTTGCACCGCTTCAACCAGCTCGGGGTACGTGGCGGCTTCGAAGATATGGCTATCGCGGAAAGCCTTCGCACGTTCGTATAAAGCGCTCTGGATGGTTTCAAGCAATGTGGAAATCGTCTCTCGGAGACCCTCGATGGAAACGATGGTTTTCCCATCTCTGCCGGGAATATCGCGTCGGGCGGTCATAATAGTGTTCGCCGCCACATCTTTAGGTCCGATCTCAATACGCAAGGGTACGCCGCGCAGTTCCCAATCATTGAACTTGAATCCGGGGGTTACTTCTGTGCGGTCATCCACTTTAACGCGCAGCCCTGCCAACTCTGAGCGTACAGTTTCAACAACAGGCATGACTTTTGCGCGTTCTTCTTCATTTTTGTAAATGGGAACGATAACCACCTGAATGGGAGCCAGTTTCGGCGGCATAATCAGCCCCTGATCATCACCGTGGGTCATGATGATGGCACCAATAAAGCGAGTCGAAACGCCCCATGAGGTCGTCCAGCAGTACTGCAATTCGTTTTTCTCATCCAGATACTGGATGTCGAAGGCTTTGGCGAAATTCTGCCCCAACAAATGAGAGGTACCCGCCTGCAAGGCTCGGGTATCACCCATCATGGCTTCAATAGAGTAGGAATGAACCGCACCGGCAAATTTTTCGGTGGCGCTCTTCCGTCCAGGAATTACGGGAACTGCCGCTTCATCAATGGCAAAGCGGGTGTAAGTCTCAAGCATACGCAAGGTTTCTTCTTCGGCTTCTTGCAGCGTGGCATGGGCGGTGTGTCCTTCCTGCCAGTAAAACTCAAGCGTGCGCAAGAAAAGGCGTGTACGCATCTCCCAGCGAACCACGTTACCCCACTGGTTGATGAGCAACGGCAAGTCGCGGTAGCTCTTAATCCATTTGGAGTACATATATCCGATAATTGTTTCAGAAGTAGGTCTGACGACGAGCGGTTCTTCGAGTGTTTCTCCGCCGCCGATGGTGACAACCGCCAGCTCAGGAGAGAATCCTTCCACGTGTTCTTTCTCTTTTTGCAGGAAAGACATGGGGATGAAGAGGGGGAAAGCGGCGTTCACATGACCGCTGGCTTTGAAGCGGCTGTCGAGCGCTTGCTGGATGTTCTCCCACAAAGCCCAGCCATACGGACGCACCACCATGCAGCCGCGGACCGGTGCGTAATCTGCCATTTCAGCCCTTTGGATGACCTGGTTGTACCATTCTGAATAGTTTTCTGCGCGTGGAGTCAATTTTTCGTCGCTCATGATTAATTCCTGTTTTTCTGTTATTTTATTGTTGGTGCAATGTCAGTGCTTCAACAGCTGAATCTACATCCGGAACCAACTGCAGCAATTCACGGTCTTTAATGCCGATATATGCGCCTAAAGAATCGATGAGCTGCGCCAACGCGCGGCGCCATTCGCTGCCGACAATGATGAGGGGACGCTGCGGTTTGCTGCCGATAATCATCTCATTCCACATGACGGTGAGTTCACATAAAGTACCGACCCCTCCGGGCATGACGATGGCGGCATCGCACTCATCGATAAGCGCGTACATGCGTTTGCGCAGGGTTTCGTGGCGTTGTTCCTCTATTACCCAGCGGTTGGCTGAAACTTTACGCCAGTTTTCAATTTCCGCGCAGGTAACGCCGATGACATGCCCGCCTGCCTCATTAGCGCCACGCGAGGCAGCTTCCATGATGCCGATGTAGCCGCCGGTGAGAACGGTGAAACCGTGCTCGGCAAGCATTTTTCCCAAGCGTTGCGCTTCAAGATAGGCGTTATCGCCGGGTGCAGCAGATGCGCCGCCAAAAACAGCCACCTTTTTCATTGGTTCACCTCGCGATTGGATTGGTCGTTATCCCATTTACGTTGGTAGTTCTTCTGCAATTTACTGAGTACAGCTTCTTCCAGATTAATGTTTGAAACACTGGCAATTTGCAGCAGATAGAGGGCGACGTCTGCAAGCTCATCCTGCAGTTGTGCAGAAGATTGCGCTTTTTCGCCCCACTGGAAATGCTCAAGAACTTCAGCAGCTTCGAGAACGAGGCTAATGGCGAGATTACGAGCGGTTTGCGGCCGGAGGCTTTGAGGGTCATACCAACCCTTTTCCTGCACAAACCGGTTCATCTCCGCGGTTAATTCCTTAATGTCCATTTTTTCCTGAAGTTTTCCGGAAAGCTTTTCTGATCAAGTTGGAAGATTTCTTTTCAATATTACCATAATCACAACAAGAAGCATGCCGTGTAATTAAAAAAGCTGGGCGGATTTCACCGCCCAGCTGATCAGGGTTCACATTTATTCTTCTTTACGGCTTTCAAGTTCCTTGGTACGAGCGTCAATTACGGTTTGTGCAATGTGGGCAGGAACAACTTCCGTGTGGTCGAATTCCATGGAGAAAACACCGCGCCCGCCTGTCATTGAGCGCAGCGTGGTGGTGTAGCGCAGCATTTCTGCCAGGGGAACGGTGGCTGTTACGACGGAATGACCTTTAAGCGTCTCCATACCCTGAATACGCGCGCGGCGGGTGTTCAGGTCGCCCATAATATCGCCCATGGCTGATTCGGGAACTGTGATTTTTACCAGCATAATTGGTTCGCGCAGCACTGGTGAGGCATCTTTGAAAGCCAACTTAAAGGCTTCACGACCGGCAACTTCGAAAGCCACAGGTTTCGAATCCACAGGGTGTTCTTTTCCGTCAAACACCGAGACAAGCACGCCAGAGACGGGATAGCCGGCAATGACGCCTTCTTTCATGACGGCTTGGATGCCTTTTTGAATCGATGAAGAATAGGATTGTGAAATCGCGCCACCAAAAACATCCCAGGTGAAATCGTAATCTTTTTCGGTAATCGGACTCACTTTAAGGTGTACCTCGCCGAATTGTCCAGAGCCGCCGGTTTGTTTCTTGTGGCGGTGCATGGCAGAGGCGCTTTTTGTAATTGTTTCTTGATAGGGCACTTTGGGCTCAAGCACGTTGATGCCAACTTGGAATTTGGTTTCAGCGCGGCGAATGGCAACGTCGATGTGCTGGTCACCCATACCTTGCAGGATAGTCTGCAGAGTTGAGGGTTCATTGTGCCAGGATAGGGTCATATCTTCTTCACAAAGCCTGTTTAACGAAGCGGTAATCTTGGTTGAATCTGCCTGTGTTTTAGGGGTAAGCGCCACCTGGAACAATGAAGTTGGGTATTCAGGGATGGCGAGTGTTAACGGGTGACTTTTATCACAAAGTGTATTTGAGGTCGAGGTTTCGGTGAGTTTGGGAACTACACAGATATCTCCAGCATGGAGAACCTTGACAGAAATGGTTTCTTTCCCGCGCGGGATGTTAATCGAGCCAAGGCGCTCTTCAATACTCTTGGTTTGGTTCCAAACGCGGTCATCGGGGCTGAGTGTGCCTGAGTAAAGACGCAGGAAAGTCTGCTTGCCAACAAAGGGGTCGGCAGTGGTTTTCCAAACATAGACAGCCAAAGGACCATCATCTTTGGCTTCCAGGGTTTCATCTCCGGCTTTGCCTGCGGCGATGACTTTGGGTGCAGCAAGCGGTGAGGGCATGAGTTCAATAATGGCTTCGAGTAAACGAATTGTGCCGACCTCGGTTGATGCAGCAGAAACGACAACAGGAACAAACCCACCGGATTGCACGTTGAGCGCGAGGCCACGGATGACCTCTTCATCGGATAGGGTGCCGTTTTCGAGATATTTTTCCAACAACGAGTCGTCACCTTCTGCGGCGGCTTCAACCAGTTTCATACGGGCTTCTTCGGCGGCACTCTGGAACTCCTCCGGAATTTCTTCAGCAGTTTTGCCCTGAGCTTTGTAAGCCTTCATGGTGAGAAGGTCAATCACGCCTTTAAAGTCCAGTTTTTCGCCCCAAGGAAGTTGAATTGGGATGAGACGAATCTCGGAGAATTCCTCAACTGTTTGGAGAGCTTTTTGGAAGTTGGCGTTTTCGCGGTCCATTTTATTGATAAGCAGAAAACGCGGTAAATTAAACCTGGTGCAGTAATCCCAGGTGATTTCGGTGCCGACTTCTAATCCGTTGACGGCGTCAATGATGAGAATAGCGCCATCTGCCACACGCATCGCTGAAATCACCTCGCCAACGAAATCCGTATAGCCGGGCGTGTCCAACAGATTGATCTTGAAATCACGGTGTTCGACCGGAATCACAGATGTGGAAAGCGAAATTGTTCGGCGCACTTCCTCATCATCAAAGTCAGAAACAGTAGTTCCATCTTCAATTTTGCCCATACGGGTGGTCGCACCGGTGCTATGCAGAAATGCCTCGCAGAGAATGGTCTTGCCTGCACCGGAGTGCGATGCCAGGACAATGTTGCGGATTTTGTCAGTTGAGTATTCTTTCATGAATTGATCCTTATTAATGAGGTGATTAATCCAACCTTACAATTCTAATTGACGAACGCTTTTCTGTCAAAAGGAAAGCAGTCAGACAGCTTGAAAATAAGTGTACTTAGCAAAATGTGGGGTGTAATTGAAAAGTAGTACAATCTGATTGGGAACTATATTCACGATGCGCCCGTCTTTAACTGTGTGGCTCATTTTACTTCTTGTAATGCTCGCCCTGGCTAATGTTTCGCCAACCTCAGCTTCAATTTGGGGGTTTGACGGCGCTGAGTTGCTGCCACTTGAAAATTCTGATGGATTCATTTCGCCCACTGTTTTATCACCCACTCAAAACATAACGTTTGCCGGTCAGGAATACTGCCTGAAAAACGAAGATGAGAAATTGACAATCTTCGCGTGCAATTCTATATTGGAAGCTCCTTCCTGGCACAGCCCTGATGAATGGCAGGTAAGAGAAGCCTTCTTCTCTGATCTCAATCGGGATGGAGAATATGAAGCCACACTTCTGGTCTGGCGTCCATTTAAACCCTGGCCGGTCGACCAGTTTATGCCTCATGGAGGCCGCATCGCATCCTTCCAGAATGAGGAGGGAATGAGCTGCCACCTCATCTTGATTGGTTTGGTAAATGGTGAATTTCGTGAACTTTGGGCGGGCTCATCGCTGGCAGATCCAATACATTCTCTTCAGGCAGTAGATTTGGATGGAGATGGATATCAGGAACTGGCAGCGCTTGAATACCCTTATGATGGCAAACCAAGCCAATCTGCGATTACCATATGGGCTTGGAATGGCTTTGGTTTTTCTCTGTCTGACAGGCAGGATGGTACATATGCTTCATTGCTTGTGAAGCAATCAGATATTCGGAATATGTTGTTGGCACAATAAAAAGGAGATGATCATGATACGAAAATACAAGTTTCTTTCTTTGCTACTGATTTCGACGTTCATTTTAAGCGCCTGTCAACTACCTTTTGGTATTCTCAATCAAGGCAATGGCGGCGAAACCACGCAACCACCAACTACGGATGATACCCAAACACCCGCAACCAATGTGCCTGATGCCTCGCAGCTCTCAGCGGATGAGGTCTATGGAGGTGTTTTTGCTGCCTATCAACAACGTGCTTATTCAATCCCACCGGTTTACCAGGGAGGCTATAGTTTGCCGTTGGAGGAAGGGCAGGTGAGCAATTTGGATATGCTTGAGTTCACCCCGGCGCAATTACAAGCGTTGCTGACAAACGGCTTTGTGGTTGAACCCCCTTCAGATGACCCCAACCGTATGTTTAGAGAGTTCTACCAGGTTTATGAATCTGTGCGCTATGAGGGAATGCCTGTTTTTGTGACCACCGACTCTGTTTATCATGTCTATCATCTGTTATTTGACAAGATGCTGCGCGATCTGGAGCGCACCTATTTCATCGACACATTAAAAGAGCTGTCTACCGCAATGGTTACTGAATCAGTTTCGCAATATGAAACGCTCAAAGGCAGCGAGATGGAACTTGCAGCGTTGAGGAATACGGCATTCTTCACGGTTCCTGCATTGATTCTTGGCGTTGATGTTCAAGTTCCAGACGAAGCCATGGCGCTGGCACAGCAGGAAGTTGACCTAATCGAAGCAGGTGCCGGCATTGCAGAATCGCCAATTTGGAATACCGGCGTACCCAGTCCGGCTGAAATCCTGATTGAGGATTATTCGCAGTATATTCCGCGCGGGCATTACACCACTGACGATCTAAAAGCTTACTTCAAAGCCATGATGTGGTATGGAAGGATGACTTTTAGAATTAAAGACCCAATTGAAACCCAGCGCGCTTTGCTGCTGGTTCAAGCCATGCGCACTGCACCCACTTCATCCGGTAAGACAGCGCTGGAATTGTGGCAGACTATCTACGATCCAACAGTTTTTATCGTGGGCAAAGCGGATGATTTGTCGATCTATGAATATGGCAAGCTTTCAGATGAGATATTCGGAGAATCCCCAGATCTAAAGATGTTCGCTGACGCAAGTCTTTCTGCACAATTTGTGCAGGCAGTCGAACAACTCCCGCCACCGCAGGTTAATTCCATGTGGGTATACATCTGGGAGGATCGGGATGAAGCAACTCAGGGCTTTCGATTTATGGGACAGCGCTTCACGCTGGATGCTTATGTGCTGGGACAATTGATGTGGCGCAATGTGGGCACGCTCGACAACCCGCGCGACCTGCCTAAAAGCCTTGATTTCCTGGCTGCCCAAGGCTCTGAGGAAGCTTATGCTTTACTCGATGAGATGGGTGAAACCCAATACGAAAATTATGATGCGCAGATGACAAAGGTGAAAACTGAAGTCGAGCAATTGGAAACGGATTCCTGGACCCAGAATCTGTATTGGTCATGGTTGTACGCTTTACAGCCGATCTTTGCAGTAAAAGGCGAACAATACCCCGCTTTTATGCAGAATCAGGCGTGGCTGAGAAAGGATATGCAAACCGCCCTAAGCTCATGGACAGAGCTCAAGCATGACACCATTCTCTATGCCAAGCAGGTGATGGCTGAAATGGGCGGCGGGGGAATGGACAAACCCCCGCATGGTTACGTGGAACCAAACCCCGAAGCGTACGCACGGATGTTGGCGTTGGCCGAAATGACATATTCTGGCTTGGAAAGTCGAGGAATTCTGGACGACGTCACCCGCGGCAACCTGGAAAACTTGATTGAGGAACTCAACTTCTTGCTTGATGTAAGCGTAAAACAACTTAATTTAGAACCGATCACAGATGATGAATACTGGCGGATTAACTTATTTGGCGGCTGGCTGGAAGCCATGACGATTGCCGCATCTGACCCGGATGAGCAAGGTATCGGCGGAAGTGATCTTTCTGATCAGAAATCGGCATTGGTTGCAGACGTTGCCACCGGCATGGGCAGGGTGTTGGAAGAGGGTGTCGGCTATCCCACCCGGATCTATGTGGTAAGCCCTGAGGCGCCATATGAGCTGACAATGGGTGCGGTGTTTACCTATTATGAGTTTACGGTTGCGCCAGAAGACCGATTAACCGATGCTGCCTGGCAGGAGATGATAGAGAGCGGCAATTTGCCCGACAGACCTGAGTGGACGAACATGTTTATCATCGAATGAAAAATTGGTTGAACAACCGACAAGGAGCGCTTCTGTTGGCGCTCCTTGTCATAAGCGGCTGCAGCCAACCGACACCGCGTTCATCAATGCTGTTGGGAGGGGATGTGATGCTTGCCCGCGCCGGAGAAGCGATGTTCAGCAATGCTGTACCCTCTGTTTCACCTTGGGGCGAACTGAGGGATGTAATGCGGGAAATGCCTGTAGATGCCTTCGCAATTAACCTTGAATCACCGTTGGGTGTTCTCGGCAGCGAGGTTGAGACTGATCATCTCTCCATGAATCTTTGCGCGCCTGAAAGCCAAGCCGGGCTGCTGCTGCAGGGCGGAGTTACACTGGCAACCAATGCCAATAACCATGCTGCCGATTGCGAGGGTTCAGACCCAGACAATACGGTTTCTGTGTTAAACGCAGCCGGCATTGGTATACCGAGCGAGGCTTATGTGCCCTTATTTGTGCAAATCAATGGGCAAAAGGTCGCGATCATCAGCGCCAACGATACCGTGGGAGAGCTCGATCTTGATACGCTCCTTAGGGTTGTAGCCAGTGTGCGCGATGAGTGCGGCCTCGTCGTTGTCTCAATGCATTGGGGAAATGATTATCAGGCTGGTCCATCACAACATCAGCAATCCATCGCGCAGCAATTGGTCGACGCTGGAGCAGATATTCTTTGGGGGCACCACCCGCATGTGCTGCAGCGCGTGGAATGGCTGCCGGCGGCCAGCGGTGAACGCGAAGGTTTGGTGATCTATAGCCTGGGCAACCTGTTGAGCGACCAATGGATGTTAACCGACGCACTGCAAACTGCGCTGATTAAGGTTGAGTTTTACAATCATCAAATTACCAGTATCGTTGTGATTCCAATGAAAATGCAACGGGAAACAAAGAGCCTTGTACTTGTACAGAATGCTGAAGGGGTGGGTTGGGTTAGCGACCGTCTTAGGCTGAGTGAATTAATCCGAGATGAAATACCGGTAACAATTTTCCAGGCAGATCGAGAAAACTAATCAAGTTAAGATTTTCTCCATGCGCCAAGAAGGCTCTTCCATTGTATGCCACTTCCCTAAATGATCGATGTACGACCATATACCAGGTTCTTCCGCAACAATTTGAAAGCCCAATCGTTTATAAAAACGTATTCCGCTAGAGTTGTCACGTGCCACATTGAGGGTTAATCGTGAGAAATGCTTTTTCAGCAAGTACTGCTGAATGGTTTCAATCATTTTCGTACCGATCCCAAGGTTGCGATATGCAGGCTTGATACGAAAGGAATACAGGTAAGCGCGGCTCCAGCCATTCGCCCATTCGGGTTGGTCGCTTTTTAGCTGCAAAAAAACCTGACCAACCAGTCCGTTGATCTCGGTCTCCGCAATCCAGGCAAACGCGCTTCCGTTTTGAATCCGCTCGTATACACTCTGATAAACCAGTCTGAAATGGGCGAACTCACCTTCCCATTCCAAGGCGGGCAGGTCTTCGCGTTTCAGGGGGCGGATGTTGAAACGTCCTAAGTCAACAGTGTTTTGCTGGTCAAGTGCCTGGTCAGCCATTGGATTCTTTGATTACTTCCATTAAAAGCGCTTCTTCTTCACCCGCTGAAGTCACCTTTCCATCCAACCAGGCGCTGCGGATGAGCGATAGGATCCGCGCGTAGTTTGGACCAACCTGAACACCAAGAGCGCGCAAGCTATTGCCGTTAATGCCGGGTTGAATAAAACGCCATGAAGTGGCATACAAATTCAGCTTCTCTTTAAGGAGGCTGTTATTGGTTAGACTGTGAAGGGCAAAAACACCGTAGAGCGGAATTTTTTCGAGCGTGATGGTCAATTGCGAAGGAGTCATCGACGCCAGAGACTCAAAATTGGAAGCCACGTCAATCACCTTTTCGAGTGTATCGAGCAGTTGTTTGGATAACCGCAGCCTAACCCCTGCTTCTTGACCGCAGCCTGCTTCAAGATTGGCCAACCAGGTGATGAAAATAAGAGCCAGGCGCGTGGAAGTACCTCCTATGGAATCAGCCAGGTTCCACCCAGAATACTGAGCGTAGCGTATTGACTCTTGAAAGGCAGTTTCAAAACCTGGTTTCCAGCATAAACCGGTATGAATCTCACGCAGCAGGGCTAATTCTTCCAGCCTGCGCAGAATTGGCAGTGGGTCGGCTTCATTAAATATTAGATCAAATTCATGATAGATGCGCTCGCCGCTTAGCTGATGAAGCAATTCACCCGCTTCACCCATCAGTTTGAGTGTACGGTCTTCGATTTTGAATTGAAAACGCTGTTCAAAACGCACAGCGCGCAAAAGGCGGGTGGGGTCATCTACAAATGAAAGTGAATGCAGTACGCGCACCTGTTTCTTTTCCAGGTCTTGTAGGCCTCCCCAATAGTCGTAGAGCTCAGCATAATGGTGCCCGTCGAGGCGCAGCGCAAGTGTGTTGATAGTGAAATCGCGGCGGTGCAGGTCAAGCTTGATGCTCGAACGCTCAACGGTTGGCAGCGCTGTCGGGTGGTCGTAGAACTCAGTGCGGGCGCTGATAAAATCTAACGCGTCAGGAATCTCAGTGGAAGAGTCGTTCGCGCAGCCCATTTTTTCGAGCAGGTTCTTGTGAATATCCTTAATCTGCCACTTGGCCGTATTAAACCGTTTATGGCTGGTTACCCGCCCGCCAAATTGACGCGCAAGGTCATGAGCAAAGGCAAGCGCATCCCCCTCAACGACAATATCAAAATCAATCGAAGGACGCTGCAAGAGCAAGTCGCGCACGAAGCCGCCGACAATATAAATTGCCTGTTGGCCGCGGGCAGAAAAATCTGCAATCAACTTAAGCAGCGCAAGCTTTGAAGGCGGCATGGCTTTTTCGAGCATTGCGGCATAGTAGCTTCTGTCTGGATTCGTATCGTTTTGCCCGAGCAGCGTCTTGAGCAGGTCAGTACGCGTGACAATTCCGATAATCTTGCCGGTTTCTGCATCAATTACTGGAATTTGCCCCCAACCCGTGGCTGCCATCAATTCCTGCAGCTGGTCTATCGAATCGGTGTTCTTCAGCGAGTGCTCACCGGCGTCCATCAAACTGCCGGCGGTCAAATTCAATTTGTGGCTGATGGCACGGTCTACAGCGCGCCGCGTGAGCAGCCCGACTACTTTGTCTTTTTCAACCACTGGGTAACCTTCATAACCGTAACGCTGTATCAGTTTATGTGCTTCAGCCAGCGAGGTAGTGGGAGAGATGAGATGCGGTTTCTTGGACATGATCTTGCTGATGGTCAGCGGCGGCTGGATAATTTCTTCCAAATCCGTCACAACCTTATCAAAACAATCCTGGTAACTGACGGTTTCTTGACTGTCTTTTAGCTGAATCAAGGCAGCAGCGGCTCTGCGGTGACCACCGCCGCCGAACTTTTGCGCGATACGTGATACATCCACCTGATCAGAGGTGGAGCGCGCCACCAGCCGCATCCCCTCAACCGTATGTACAAACAGGAAGATTGCATCTGGATCGAGAAGATCACGCAGCTTGTGAGCGATACTTGAAACTTCTTCATTTAATTCAGGTGCAGATGCGTATGAAAGGATGACTGTTTTTCCGTGTATCGTGTGCGTTTGTGCGTTTTCGAGCAACTGGTCAGCCAGCTTCTTCTGTGTTTCGGTGAGCGCCGGGTTGAGGAAATTGACGGCGATTTTTAGGTTGGCCCCTTTCTCCATCAAATAGGCGGCGGCTTTAAGGTCGCGAACATTCGTTGAAGCATACGTAAGCGAGCCGGTATCCTCATAGATGCCCAACAATAATAGCGTCGCTTCCATCATGGAAATCGGGTGATGATGTTCGCGCAGCATTTCAACCAGTAGTGTGGTTGTGGCACCAATGGGTTCTGTGGATAAATTCCAGTTGGCGGGTAAATCAGCTTTGGGGTCGTGGTGATCGATGATACTTACCGCTGTTTTGGCAGTTATGCCTCTCAGCGTGACCAGCGACTGGGTATCCACCAGCGTCACCCGACTGATGACCGCATGCGAGAGGTCGCGCGCTTCAACAAAGGGAAAATCAGCGCCGTAAAGGTTTAAAAAGTTGCGCACGTTGCGGTTAACCCGGTTGGGCAGAACGGGAATGGCTTTTTCATTCAATAGATGGGCGCAAAGCAAAGATGCCAGCGCGTCAAAATCGGCTTGTTCGTGGGTAAGAATAACTTCCATAATTTTATTGTAACATCAAGGCAAATATCCACCGCAGGTAAGAATTTGGAAAAAATCAGCGAATTTGCTTTACAATTGGTCATTATGCAGCTCACAGATCAGGAATGCGAACGGTATAAGAAACAGCTCCAGCTGGCAGATGTTGGCGAGCAGGGACAGATCAAACTCAAACAAGCCTCTGTGCTTGTCATTGGCGCGGGCGGGTTGGGTTCACCAGTGCTGATGTACCTCACCGCGGCTGGTGTTGGCAAGATCACAATAATGGATGGAGACCGGCTGTCGCTCTCCAACTTGCAGCGGCAGGTGGTTCATTCAACCTCCATGGTCGGCGAGCTAAAAGTTGTATCTGCCCACGAAACCCTGCATCGGATGAACCCCGAGATCAGCATAGAGACAATTCCCGCCATGCTCACCGCCGATAACGCCAGGCAGGTGATTGGAGGGCATCAGGTTGTGGTGGATTGCACGGACAATCTGCCTGCCAGATTGCTTGCCAATGAAGTTTGCGTTCAATTGTCAAAACCATTTGTCTATGGCGCAGTCTTTGAATATGAAGGCCAGGTTTCAACTTTTGATGCCCGACGTGGTCCATGTTTTCGCTGCATGCTGCCTGAAACCATCCTCCCCGAACTGATTCCCAACCCCGAATCATACGGATTGTTGGGCATGGTTCCCGGGGTGATTGGAATGCTGGAGGCGGTTGAGGTGCTCAAAATCTTGTTGGGGTTGGGAGACGCCCTCATCGGCAAAATTGCTTTGTTCAACGCGCTCACAACCAGCATCACGAAAATTAACTTGATTAAACGATCCGATTGCCCCGTTTGCGGTGTAAATGGGATTTCATCGGAAGAGGATTAAGAAAATGCCAGAAAAAAAAGTACTGTTGGCGGTTCTCGCCCATCCAGACGATGAAACATTCGGCACCGGCGGTTCTTTGGCGCACTATGCCAAACAAGGGGTAGAGGTGCATCTCGTTTGCGCTACGCGCGGTGAAGTGGGAGAGGTGGACAGCGAGTTAATGGGTGAATTCAAGTCAATCGGTGAACTGCGCGAGAACGAATTGCGCTGTGCCGCGGGCTACCTTGGTCTGGCAGGGGTTCATTTCCTCGGTTACCGCGATTCGGGCATGGCAGGGTCGCCGGATAACCACCATCCGCAGGCGCTGGCTGCGGCTGACATTGATAAAGTGATGGCAGATGTGGTCCACTATATCCGCCTGCTCAAACCACAGGTGGTCATCACCTTTGACCCAATCGGCGGGTATATGCATCCGGATCATATTGCCATCCATAAAGCCACTGATAAAGCATTTTACGCTGCGGCAGATC
>JAGOVY010000096.1 GCA_018060515.1 Anaerolineaceae bacterium
TCTCTTTCCTTTAGTTTAGCAGGGTTTGCGAAAAAAGCATCTTCTAGATTTGTTTTTCTTTCAATTGAATTCCTTTTATATTGCTCGCCGGTATCCTTCGTTCGCATCAGCGCTGAATTGCTATGTTCAATTGAGAAAAATCTGGCGATTGGGCGCGAGAGCAATTCAGATTGGTTGTAGCCCCGTTGTTTTCTCCGGGTTCTGGAAAGGGGAACGGGAATTACTAAATCAAATTGCCATTGTTTTTCAGCTAAAAGCGAAACAAGAAAGGCAGCAAAGAAATCTCCAAGGCCGACGTCCTGGCGATATTTTAAGGCGTGAATCGCCTCACGCAGGCTGCCGCCGTAGGCTGCCCAAGAGCAGGCGTCAGAAAAGTAATAAGGGGTCAGTTGGCACTCTTTACAGATGAATGAATTGTTGGGGGTATTCTTTCCACAGATGGAGCAGTGGCTCTCAGAGAAAACTGTTACTCCGGCGAGGCATTCCTTGCAAAATCGGTGGCCATTCTTGCCGCAACCGGCACAAACTGGAGGATAAATCCAATCAAGAGCATTCCAAAACGAGCGATGCAATTGATAATTGATGTTCATTAACCATATTCTACATTCTTTCCGTTTTCATTTGGTTTTTTAGGAACAGAAATTTGAGATAATTTTGCGAATTATTTCACTGAAAATGATGAATACGATTCTCGAGTTTAGGTAATTAATAATAAAAGAGACTCAAGAATGAGTCTCCATGATAATAAATATCACATGCCCTTAGGGCACTTCGGTTGCGTTTATCATCTCATTGATTTTTAGCAATAAATCGTTGATATTGGGTTTAAGCAAAGAAACTACCGCAACTACAACGATGATGATGAGAATAACGATCAGGATATATTCAACTATGCCCTGGCCTTTTTCGTGCTTTGAGAACGACATGGAAATGATCCTCTTTCTGACAGATGATTCAACCTGAGGTTTCCATCACGCTAGGAATCCTCTGCTGTGGATATTTTCAGTATAGCACAAACCTGTTTCACAACTACAGGCAGCTTGATTTTCATGTGACCTTTTTTGAAGTTTTCCGTATAATATATATTAGAAAACATCGTAAACAGGAATAGTAAGTAAAAAATGGAGGTTTTAGAATGGGTGATCTTTTAGAACGGGTTGTATCACAACAAGATGCGTTGAAAAAGTTGATCGCAAAGTTGCCAGGTTTTAAGGGCTATTACGCCAGAAATGACCGGCGCTTGGCTGATAAATTGCTCCGCGAGACGATTGCGGACAAATTTCAAGCGCAATGGGCGAGATTATCAAGCGTACAGCGCGATCTCATCTCTGGTGGTCATATTGATTTAATTGATGACGTTGAAATTGGCGCAATTCGAATACGGCAATTCATTGATCGTGTGAGGACTGCGGTTTACGGCTATTCCGGTTTTTTTGATGCTGTCAAAGTGGAAGAAGCAGAACTGGATAAAGTTTATCAATACGATTTGACTTTGTTGGAATTGGCTGACGAAATAGCCGCAGCGGTAGATAACCTTGAAGCCAGCATTGGAAGCGACGGCTTGCCGGCTGCAATCAGAAATGTTAACCAAAAAGCACAAGATAGCCTCGATGCGTTCAACCAAAGGGCTGAACTGTTCAAATTTGGTGAATAACGCGTTAGCACAAGGCAATAATTATTTATCATAAGGGAGTAACCACATGGCGAGAATATTTGATGTAGTTGAATATCCAAATGAAATGACCGATGAGTTGGTACGGCGTTTTCCTGAAACCGGCGTGGCTGATCTGCGCATTGGTTCACAGGTGATTGTTCGCGAGTCGCAGCGTGTTGTCTTTATGCGTGATGGACATGCGCTCGACGTATTTGGTCCTGGCCGGCACACCATCGTAACTGCCAACATACCACTGTTAGTGGACCTGATAGGCAAAGCATTCAACGATAGAACACCTTTCACGGCAGAGGTGTATTATGTTTCGATGCGCGAATTTGTTGACCGCAAGTGGGGCACACCGCAACCGATTCTCGTACGCAACGCAGGTGTCGGGCTTGGCATCGCATTATTACAGGGGTTTGGAACCTACAGCTTCCAGGTTTCTGATCCGCAGCAATTTGTGACACAGGTTGTCGGTGCGCAGGGAATTTACCGCATAGCAGATATCGAAAATCGATTGCGCACCATGCTTCTCTCGAAAATTCAAGATCTTTTGGGCGAAACAGGTGGTAAGAAGAACGTACTGGAAATGATCGGGCTGACTGAAGAGCTCGGCGCTGGGGTCCGTGTGAAGGCGCAAGAAGACTTCGCCGCTCTTGGTTTATTACTTAAGAGTTTTTATATCGGCAGCCTTAAACCTTCTGATAAATCAGCAGAGGAGCTTCGCGCCATGGGTATGTTGGATATGGCCACCTATGCCCAATTGCAGGCCTCTGATGCCATGCGTGAAGCAGCACGAAATGAAGGCGGCGGCGCTGGATTAACCGCTGGCATTGGCGCAGGTTTGGGTATTGGCAATGTCCTTTCACAATCACTTGCCGGCATAGGCACTGCCCCCGCAGCGGGAGCAGGAGCGGCTGGTGCAATACAAGGCAGTGTGATTCCTTCAGTGATGACCACCGCAGAGGCTGCTAATGTGCTCAAGGTTGCTGAAGCTGACGTAGTTGCCGCAATTAATGATGGCAGCCTGAAAGCCAAGAAAATCGGCGAATCGTACCGCATCAGCAAAGAAGCTTTGGAAGAATTCCTTAAGAGCTAAAAATTTATCGCTAACGATTAAGCCCGGTGAACCAATCCGGGCTTTTTTTATTGAGTGTATAATTTTATTGAATATTATTTTTACACGATTAAGTGGGTGAAAATGAAACTTCAAGAATACCATGCGAAAAAACTTTATGCCCGCTACAACATCCCCATTCCTAAGGGGCGAATTGCTGCCTCAGCCAGTGAGGCGCGGCAATTATGCGAAGAATTAGGCGGTAAGGTCGTCATAAAAGCTCAGGTGCTTGCAGGTGGGCGTGGTAAAGCCGGGGGCATTCGATTGGTACGCTCGCCGGAAGAAGCGGAAGAAGTTACCACGCAGATTCTTTCAACCAGAATCAAGGAGCTGCCTGTTCGAAAAGTTTTGGTAGAAGAAGCAGTCTCGATTAAGATGGAAATTTACCTCAGCATCACCAATGACCGGGCTTCGCAAAAACCCATGCTGATTGCTTCAGGCGCTGGCGGTGTTGATATTGAAGAGGTTGCGAAAAAAACACCTGGCAAGATCGCGAAAATGGAAATTGACCCATTATTGGGTTTGCGTGATTATCATATTCGCGACATTGCGCTAAACATTGATATTCCACGCCAATTATGGCGCTCATTTGGAGAGGTGATTTACTCTCTATGGAAAGTTTACACCGATTGTGATGCAACCCTGGTTGAGATCAACCCATTAGTGATTACTTCAGAAGGAAGGATGGTGGCACTCGACGCCAAAGTGGATCTTGATGAGAACGCATTGTTCAGGCACCCTGACCTGGCTGACCTACGGGATATTGATGGCGAAGACTGGGCTGAAACACAGGGTCGTAAGTTTGGCGTCACATTTGTCAAATTGGATGGTGATATCGGATGCATGGTCAATGGCGCCGGTCTTGCAATGGCAACCGCAGATGTCATCAAGCATTTTGGCGGCAAACCGGCTAATTTTTTGGATATCGGCGGCGGGGCTTCTTCTGAGAAGGTGGCTGCTGCTTTAAGGCTGATTTTGGCAGATACCAATGTAAAAGCGGTCTTAATCAATGTTTTTGGCGGGATTACGCGTTGCGATGAGGTTGCAAATGGCATAAAGTCCGCATACACTGAAGATAATCGAAAAATACCAATTGTGGTGAGGCTGGTCGGTACAAACGATGAAAAAGCCCGACTGATGTTGAAGGGAACCTCGCTTGAATATGTTGATTCACTCTTCGAAGGTGCAGAAAAAGTAACTGCATTAGCCAGGGAAGGTGCAGAATGAGTATCCTCGTTGGAAAGAATGCGCGCGTATTGGTTCAGGGGATCACGGGGAATGAAGGGCTGTTTCATACACAGCAGATGATGTTTTACAACACCAATATTGTTGGAGGCGTAAGCCCAGGAAAAGGCGGCGATTGGGTGTTGGATGGCAAGGTACCGGTCTTTGATACGGTAAAAAATGCAGTTGAGGTTTCCGGTGCCGATGCCTCTGTCATCTTTGTGCCGGCAAAGTTCGCGGCTGATGCCATTTACGAAGCTGTTGATGCCGAGATTAAACTGGTGGTTTGCATAACAGAAGGGGTTCCTATCCTTGATATGATGCGCGTTAAAGAATATTTAAAAGGCAAAAATACGCGTTTAATCGGTCCGAACTGCCCCGGAATATATACTCCAGGCGAAGTGAAAATTGGCATCATTCCCGGTAACATCACCAAACCAGGCAATATCGGTGTAGTTTCACGATCAGGCACGTTAACCTATGAGGTGCTGCTGAGATTGTTAAGGATTAATAAAGGAGTTTCCACCTGCATTGGGATAGGCGGAGACCCTGTAAAAGGGATGGGGTTTGTGGAGGCGCTGGAATTGTTCGAATCAGACCCGAGAACCGATGCTGTGGTGATGATCGGTGAAATAGGCGGCAATGATGAAGAACTCGCTGCTGAGTATATTTCCCGCCATATGACCAAGCCTGTTGCCGCCTTTGTTGCGGGTATCTCAGCTCCTGCAGGCAAGAGGATGGGGCACGCAGGGGCAATTATTGAGGGCGCCGGCGGCAGTGCCAGGGAAAAAATTGAAAAACTAAAATCGGTTGGGGTAAGGCTTGCGGATTTTCCTGAGCAAATCGCTGAACTAATTAAATAAGGGAAGAGAAAAACCCTTCCCTTTGCTTTTTGTGACTTGTTAGAATCAGTTCTTATGGTTTTCGATGTAATTCACCGCATCAGATACGGTTTTGATTTGTCGCGCGTCCTCATCATTGATGTTAATTGAGAATTTTTCACAGAAACCGTCAATAAGAAAGAATTGATCCATTGAATCGGCTTTCAAATCCTCAACAAAACGAGTTGTTTGATTGATTTCTGAAGTTTCGATTTTCAATACTTCCGCGATTACCTCACGTACTTTTTCATATGTGTCGCTCATATCATTGCCTCCAAATAATTAATACATATTTTTATGTATAACCCTCAAATTACTGAATAGATAGCAATTTCTGATATTTTATCATTGTATTTAGTATATACTCAATGTCATGAGTGAAACAGAAAAGCGGAAAGACCAACACATCGTAATTAATTTGAAAGAAGATGTCCAGTCCGACCTCAACAATGGGTTTGACCTGTATTCTTTTCAACATCAGGCTTTGCCTGAGTTGAATCTGGCTGAAATCTCAACTGAAACGGTTTTTCTCGGCAAACAGATCGCTTTACCCTTGATGATTTCATCCATGACTGGCGGTACTGAAACCGGAGATCGCATCAACCATGTATTGGCTGAGGCAGCGCAAATAACGAATATCGCGCTGGGGATTGGCTCGCAGCGCGCTCAGTTGGAAAAAGGCGGAATAACTTATACACACTCGCTCAGAAAAGTTGCCGGGCCGGCACCTCTTTATGCCAACATCGGCGCAGTGCAATTGAATTAT
Source organism: Anaerolineaceae bacterium (assembly GCA_018060515.1). GTDB lineage: Bacteria > Chloroflexota > Anaerolineae > Anaerolineales > Anaerolineaceae > UBA6107. The sequence goes on from JAGOVY010000096.1 coordinate 5,643, forward strand.
GGTTTCACAGTGAGTGACTGCCAGAGGGCGGTTGACATGCTTGAGGCAGATGCCTTGATCTTGCATTTAAATCCATTACAAGAGGCGCTGCAGGCAGAAGGTCAGACGAATTTCTCCGGACTTGCAAAAAAAATCGGTAATGTGTGCCATGCCTTGCAGATACCGGTCATCGTAAAAGAAGTTGGCTGGGGCATTTCCCTTCGTTCTGCCAAAATACTGGTAGACCAAGGAGTGGCTGCTATAGATGTGGCTGGCGCTGGTGGAACCTCATGGTCAGAAGTGGAAAAGTATCGCAGCAAGAATGAAATCTATTACCGGGTTGCATCAAAGTTTCGAGATTGGGGTAACACGACCGCTGAGGCAGTGAGAGAAATTCATGCAGAATTACCCGAAACCCCGCTGATTGCTTCGGGCGGTTTGCGTAATGGAGTGGAAATTGCCAAGGCCATGGCAATGGGTTCAAATATTGCAGGTATTGCAGGTCCATTTCTAAAAGCGGCAAATGTATCAACAGACGCTGTTACCGCATTGATAGAGGAAATTCAACTGGAATTACATGTAACGATGTTTGCGGCCGGCGCAGCAAATATCATGGAACTCTCACAAACCCCATTAAAAAAGACAAACCGATGACACTGCCCATATCACATCAACAGATGAGTTCTGCGCTGGATGCAGAATTGCTATCCTGTGTTTTAGAACACTCCAGCGATATTCCAGCGCTTTATAATGAAATGATGCTCTACCAGCTTGGCTGGGATGGCAAATGTTTTGACATTGAATTAACCGGCAAACGCGTTCGTCCGCGCTTACTGTTATTGACGGTGAATGCACTCGGAGGAGATTGGAAGAAAGCAATCCCGGCTGCTGCTGCGCTCGAGCTAATCCACAATTTTTCTCTGGTGCATGATGATATTCAAGATCGCAGCCCAACGCGGCGGGGAAGAGATACTGCCTGGGTGAAATGGGGTGAGGCGCAATCCATAAACATGGGAGATGCCATGCTTACACTTGCCAACCTCGAAATTATGCGGCTTCAGCGTTCTTATCCAGATGCGACGGTGCTTGCCGCTGCAACCACATTGGTACAGGGAACATTATGGCTCACAAAAGGTCAGTTCTTGGATATTGCCCATGAGAAAGCAGAAGATGTAACTTTGCAGGATTACTGGAAAATGGTGGCGGGGAAAACAGGCGCATTGTTTTCAGTAAGCTTTGTGAATGGCGCGCTATTAGCCGGTATACCGCCGAATCAAACCCATGACTTCAGTGAATTGGGGAAGAAAATAGGGTTTGCATTTCAAGTGCAGGATGACTTTCTTGGCATTTGGGGGAATAGCGAAGAAACTGGGAAATCGAGCGAGAGCGACCTTGCTTACCGGAAAAAGACTTTCCCGGTGCAATTTGCGTTAGAGAATTTTCCTGAAATACGCAGCTATTGGATGCAGCATCCTCACTTTACTCAGGATGAAGTTGAGCGGTTGAAGGAAGAACTCACTGCCAAAGGTGTAGATGAAGAAACGCTGGCAGTAGCTAAGCGCTCTTACGCCGAGGCAATGCTAATGCTGAACAGGCTTTTCAACCAGGAAAATCAGGGAGAGCAGTTGACAGAACTTATCACCGGGCTCTTTAACCGCATGAAGTAGCGGGATATTCAAGCCGGAGTGCCTCTGTTTTCTCTGCCAATTGATTGGCTATCGTAATGATAGTCTGTGAACTTGAAACGTCATAAAGACTGGGGGCGATTTCAGCAAGCGGGAAAATCAGGTGGTCTAAACGAAAAACCGCCATTTCAAGAATTTCTTCATTGACAGCAACGATGTCAAGATCGATGGTGCGCGGAGCATTCTTGTCTTCTGTCCTCACTCTGCCCAGTTGATTCTCGATCTTCGAAAGCATTTCAGTTTTAATGGTGTCGGGGTCAGCCGCAGTGTGAATTATTACTGCGGTGTTGAGAAAATCTGTGCAGCAAGTACCAATGGGTTTCGTGCGCCAGGTTGATGAAACCCGCACCATTTTTATCCCGGGTTCGTTTTTCAAAGAATCAAGGGCAAAAGGGATATTCTTCTCCGGATCAATGTTCGAACCCAGCACCAGGTAGATCGTATTCATGTGACTTAAATCCTGGTTCGATGGATTTTTACCCCTACAGATTGAGCAAAGCGGACGGCGCCTGGCTTTTCAACCATAACCGTCACAGCTGAAACGCCAAATTCATTAAGGCAAAAATCTGCGATGTCTTCAGCGAGCGCTTCGACGGTATAGCGATGAATTACCTCGCAATGAGCCAATACTTTCTTTGCCACACTGCGGTAATTGATGCTAAGATTGAGATCGTCTGAGCGACCCGCGGGCGCTGTATCAGCATAGAGAGTGATGTTTACTAAAATGTCTTGCGGTTGTTCTCTTTCGCGCTCTGATATACCGATAACTGATCTTATCAGCAGGTTGTGAATAAAAATTTCGTCCAAAATGTCTCCTTTATACTAAATGGCGTCCGCCATCCAAATGAATAATTTCGCCGGTAATGTACTCCGGACCGTCCAAGAGGAAAAGGGCTGATTGAATCA
>JAGOVY010000020.1 GCA_018060515.1 Anaerolineaceae bacterium
CTTCAAAGCCTGGCTCAACACGGCTGAGTTCAATGAATTACGCATGCTTCCCGGGCTTATCTTTGAGGGCACCTGGATGAATGATCCGCTGCCGCCTCGAAAACGGCTGATTGAGTGGGTCAGCGGGCTAAATTGCGGCACCTGGTGGAGCCTTTCTTCGCTGATCGCCAGCGTCAAAGCCCATCAACCTGATTTCCAGCGTGCGGCTGGCGAATATGACACCTGGTTTATTCGTGAAGCGGGATCTTCAACTTATTTGGGTGGGTTTGATAACTGGGATCAGATCGAAGGCGCGCTGCTGACGTACCTGATTACTGGACCGCTGCATTGGCTGGGGCTGGTTCGTTTGGCGCGTTCTGGCGTTGATGGTAAATTCGTTGCTTTCCAGCTAGTGGAAGAAATGCTGCCTCTGATGAGCGGCCAGGCACCCGAGATTGGAATGGAAGAACGTGTTGATTTTACGATAAAAGATGTGCGCTTTATTACCTTGTTCGAGAGTACTTCGCGTATACTGCGCTATCAGGTGGCGCGTTTCACTGAGCTGGTGAATATCAATAAAAAAGAAAGCCATTACGCACTCACATCAAAATCATTGAAGTCTGCTGCCGAGCAAGGGCTGCAAATTACCCAATTGATACATCTGCTTGAAAAAGAAAACAGCAACCAAATACCTGAAAGTTTACGTAATTTAGCGCGCCGTTGGAGCAGCCAGGGAAGCGAGGCTGCGGTCAATCGCGTAAGTTTGTTGCGCTTTGCTAATGCCGCCGCCTGCGACGAATTTCTCAAACACACGGCCGGCCGCTTTAAGCTCGAGGAACTGAATGTGCAGACACTAGCTTTTAATGAAAAACAACAAGAAGGGGTTATCAAAGCATTAAGCGAGCTGGGAATATTGGTGGAATTCGGGGAAGATGTATAATCACTTAAATACCGCATGGTGCTTTATGAATTACTAAACAGAGGTGATGATGAGTAAAAGATTGGATTGGGTTCAGGATGAAATAGATGCCCTAAAAACAGCGGGATTATACAACAACATCCGCACACTGGGTTCGCCTCAGGGCGCATGGCTGATTGTGGATGGAAAAAAAGTGTTGAATTTTTGCTCAAACAACTATTTGGGGCTGGCCAATCACCCGAACCTGATAGAGGCTGCGGCTTTGGCGATGCAGAAATACGGCATCGGACCCGGAGCGGTGAGGTCGATTGCCGGCACCATGCAAATCCACAAAGATCTCGAGGAACGCCTGGCGCGATTTAAAGGTGTAGAAGCCGCGGTGGTACTGCAATCAGGATTTTCGGCCAACACGGCTGTGATCCCGGTTTTGGCGGGCAAGGGTGACTTGATCATCTCTGATGAGCTGAATCACGCCAGCATCATTGATGGCAGCCGCCTCTCAGGCGCTGCGATAGAACGGTATGCTCATGCTGACGTTGCCGATCTTGAACGGGTGATTCTGCAGACGAAGGCTCAATATCGCAGGCTGCTGGTGATTACGGATGGTGTTTTCAGCATGGATGGAGATTTAGCACCGCTTGAGGAAATCTTTGTTGTTACCAGCCGGCATGAAGTGATGTTGATGGTGGATGACGCGCATGGAGAAGGGGTGGTCGGGCGCGGCGGGCGTGGAATTGTGGACCACTTTGGGCTGCACGGCAAGGTGGATGTGGAAGTGGGGACGCTTTCGAAGGCTTTTGGTGTTGTTGGTGGGATTGTGGCTGGCAGCGCGAAAGTTATTGATTTGGTGCGCCAACGCGGCAGACCTTTCCTCTTTTCATCCGCCACACCGCCGGCAGATGTTGCTGCCTGCATCGCAGCCGTTGACTTGCTCGAAACCTCAACCGAGTTGGTTGATCGGCTTTGGGCAAATGCCCGTTATTTCCAGGATCAGCTCAGGAAAATGGGACTGGACACTGGGCACAGTGAAACACCCATCACCCCTGTGATGCTTGGTGAAGCTCCTCTGGCACAGCAGTTCAGCCGTGAGCTTTTTGCGGAAAACATTTTCGCCATGTCGCTGGGCTTCCCGACTGTGCCCAAGGGCAAAGCGCGCATCCGCGTGATGATATCAGCGGCACACAGCCAGGATGACCTCAACCAGGGGCTGGCGGCATTTGAAAAAGTTGCCAAAAAACTTGGGGTGATATAGGTTAGATTGTTGAGAAACACGCCGGAAATTTCCGGCGTGTTTTATTTTTCGAACATCCGGCGGCGCTTCCAGTTGATGTAAGGTGCAGCGGCTTTGCGCAGCAGATACTTCATCACAATAGGAGACAGCTTTCTGCCGCCATCACGGTAATGCACACGCAGCATTTCTGGCCAGCAGCGGTCATCAGCGCTGACAGTTTTGGCCGCTGAGTGCAGCCTGAAGCTCGCCCAGGTTCTTCCAGGCAGATATTGGAACTTTGTCAATTGTGCAAGTCGCACCCATAGATCATAATCCATGGCAAAGAAAAAACTATCATCCAGCGGTGCAACCTGACGCCAAAGATCTGCTCTGAAAAAGGCAGCAGGCTGGGGGATGTGCACGTATCCGCGGCGCAGACGCTTCAGGTCGGTTTGAGCTGCTGGAAACCTGCCGATAATTTGATTGTTCTCGTCAATGAAATCCAAATCGCCATATACCAGCCCTACATCTGGGTGATCCGTGAAGAAAGCAACGGCTTCAGCCACCGCATGCGGATGGTAAACATCGTCTGAATTCAACCAGGCGAGGATGCTGCCTTGGGCGGCGGCGAACCCTTTGTTGATCGCGTCCGTCTGCCCTTTGTCTTTCTCTGATACATGGTAAGCGAAGCGCTGTGAATACTTGTTAATAATCTCCTGGCTGCCATCCGTGGAACCGCCGTCAATCAGTATGTATTCAATCGACGGGTAGGTTTGACCTAGCACAGATAGAATGGTTTTCTCCAGATATTCTGCCTGATTGAATGATGGTGTCACGATGGATACCAACGGTGTTTCGTTCACGATCGTCCTCAAGGTTGAAGCGGTTTGTTGAGATCGAAGAGATAAAACCCATCACCATCTTTATATGGAAAATTCTCAAAAAGATAGTTTCTCAGGTTTTCCTGTAATTCAAAATCATGACTGAGTGTTACAAGGAAGAGGTCTTTTCCTTCAGTACGTAGCTTGAATAGCGTTTCAAATTCCGGGTCTGTGGAACCCAGCAGGTCTTTAACAACCAGGTCGCCCTGATTTGGCCAGATTGATGGTTGAATAAATCCCCAAAAATTGAGACGGTAACCATAGTCATGAGTGAGCGCTATAACTGAGGAATCCTGACCAATCAGTTCGCCAAGTTCCTGCCAGTATTTTGCTTCATGCCGGTAGGATTTTGCGATCATTCTGCCGCGCGAATTCATCACTGCCAAACCAATCGAAAAAAGTAACAGCAAGATCACCAGGCTGCGCAACACCCAATTGAGGGATCGACTTTCAAGCCTGACAAATATTTCTCCACCGACAACACCGACGCCAAGGGCTACAATCGGGATAAGCGGTAAGTGATAGTAGTCATGCGTATAGATGTGATAGGCAAACATAAACCCATATAGCAGGTAACCAAACCACATACAAAAATAGAAAACGCGCGATTTTTTTTCATTGATCAGGAAAAAACCCAGCAAACCGAGAATAATCGGAAAGTATCCAACGACATACTTGGCAAGAGAAAACCATTGTAAATACCATTTGGGGTCAGAGAAAAGCGCCGGCACCCACCGTGCTCCAAAGATCGCGCCGGCATTACCACCGGCTGTTGCGCTGATGGTGTAGAACACTAACGCAGGGATAAGTGAAAGCCCAGCGACAAGGTAAACCCGCCAATCGCGAAGGGAGTGAACAAACCCCTTCAGAAAAACAACGGCGATCATTGTGAAACCGACAAAAAACACTGCTGGGGTTTTGATCAACACGGCCAACCCGGTAAAAAGACCGGCAAAGATAGCAGATGATAATTTGTCATCATCCAGCCATTTATGTTGGAAGTACTGCGCCCAAATGATCAGCATCACCATCAATGGGTCTGGCTGAAAACTTCGGCTGGCAATGGTACCAAAAGGGATAAAAAGATAGATTGCGAGCGCAATGAGAGAACCATTGATGGTGGTAAACTTGCGGGCAAGCAGGAAAAGTGGAATACCGCCGATAATCCAGAAGCTGATGGAGAGTAGTCTGGCTACGAGCATGTTTTCGCCGCCGATGATGCGATAAATCATTGCAACCATGTATTCCATCACGGGTGGTTCGATCTGAGGTTCGCTTCTTCCCGCAATAATCGCAAACTCCCGCTTGGCTTCGGGGATTGCGTTAGTTTCTGGGGTGTCCATTTCAAAATACAATCCCCGCGCCATAATGAAGGAATGTAATTGACGTGTGGCGGCAAAATCCAACGGCAGATCATCCAGATCAATAAGTCTTACAGCGATGCCGCCGAGAATCAAGATCAACACGAAAAGGAAAACAATCAGTTTAGCGGGTTTTAAAAACAGAGCGGTTGATTTTTCGTGGGCATCAGACATGGTTACCTCGGTGGAGCGGATTGATATTTCTGTTTGCGGCGATTCAGATAAGCGGCTTTCAACTTTTCCAGCCCTAATGGGGAGAGAGCTGCGTACATTATACGATACCAATCCTGTGCGGCGGCAGCGGGATGCAGTTTAATGCTGCGCCAATAGGCACGCAGCGAGGCGCGGTAATCCTGTGCATCGAACAGATAAAAAGCGTCCAGTCTCTCTGCTCCGGAACGGATTCTCCGCTCGTGGGCTGCGAGCAAGGGGGCAAGGGCAGGGTCTGTTTCCATCCAGGCGAGGATACGGTGAGCTTCTCGCCCGAATTCTACACCTCGGGCTGCGTTCTTGCTGCCAGCGTGATAGTGTGCCCCTGCCCAGAGCTGTGGCACGTATCGAATCTCTGCAGCGCTGGCGAGGCGCAGCCAAAGTTGATGATCTAATAGAAAATGATATTGGGTATCAAGCATTCCAGCGCGCAATAGCGCCTCTCGGCGCATAAACACGGCAGGCTGACCGATAATATGAAACGACATCAACTCCTTCAATCCCCAATCTCCATACTTGAGGATGTTGATCGTTTCACCATTCTCGTTCAGCACCTGCACTTCACCAAACACAAAAGCTGCGGAGGGGTTTTCACCCAACGCCTGAACGGCTTGAGTAATTGCGCCGGGCAGGTAGAAGTCATCTGAATTCACCCAGGCGATGATTTCACCGCTGGCATGGGAAAATCCTTTGTTAATCGCTTCAGCCTGCCCGCTGTCTTTTTCTGAGACCCACCATTGAATCTGATTCGAATACTTTTGGATGATCTCCAGGCTGCCATCTGTAGAGCCGCCGTCAACCACCAAATACTCGAGGTTTGGGTAATCCTGTCCAATTACGGAGAAGATGGTCTTTTCAAGGAAAGGAGCCTGATTAAATGACGGGGTAACGATGGAAACTTTGGGTGGGTTCATCATTGCAGAATGGAGTCAAAATTGACTTTAGGGAAAACCGTGAGTTTCCCGCCGACAGTGGCATCGAGAATTTCCCGGCCGTCTGAGGTGTATGCTTGTTTCGCCATGCGGTAAGCGATTTCCGAGGTCTCGAGATCTGGCAATTGCCAGCGAAAGCCTTTGCCAAAATAACCGGGGTGGAAGTGGTTGGGATCGTCGCCGGTGGAGACGATTGTTGTGTTGGGTGTGCCTTTGGTTGAGAAGTTATGATCAACACCGATGAGAATCGCCTGTTTGAAACCCATAAAGTAAGCCAATTGCATGGCAACGAAGGTTACTGTTGCGCCTTCCCATAACCTGCCGGTGGCGTCGCCATTAAAATGCGGTTTGATGTAGGATGTGTAAAGGTAATGTAGGTTGGGCGCCGGGGCAATCTGCTCTCTGCCGCGCCAAGATACAAATGTGGGGATGGAGAGCTGGCGCAAATCTTCAGCGCACTGCTCAATCACCAGACTGTTGACGGTCAATAAAATGGATGAAGTGAACCCCAAATCGTTGAATGCCATGTAAAAACGATTCATACCGATGGTAAAGACATCGCGCAGCTTTGACAAATCGGTGTCTTTCAGACTGGGACCATTGCCGATGATTACGCAGCGTTCTCCCTGATGTGAGTTGCGCAGGGTTTCAAGCCTTTTAATGGAATCACGGCGCCAGGGATGAAAGCGCGCTTCGGGGTATTCCAACGCCAAAGTCAGGGAATCACGCGCTGCGCGGTAAGTGTTAGCCAACGGCTCGGGGGTGTGGGCTTTGATTTTCTCGCGCATGGAGCCTACTCAGTGCTCAACCGGGCGGTCGCGCCGCCATCTACAACCAATGCCTGACCGGTCATAAAGGATGAGTGTGAGTTTTCAGCCAGGAAATACACCGCCTGCGCGATTTCCTCTGGCTGCCCAATGCGTCCATTGACGGTTTTACGCGCGAGGTTGTCGAGCCGTTCGGTGACGGACTGCCCGGCAAGATGACCGCGTTCAAGCCCGCTGCGCAGCATGGGAGTATCAACCGCGCCGGGGAGAACAGCATTGACGCGTATATTCTCTTTGGCAAATTCAATTGCCATGGCGCGGGTGAGTGCCAGAATACCACCTTTACTGGCAGCATATGCGGCAATATTGGCAGAAGTCTGGATGGCGTGAACCGAAGAGATGTTGACAATGGCACTGGTATCCGCTTTTATCAGCAGGGGATGGAAAAATCGAGCAGTGAGAAAAACCGGGCGCAGGTTAGTGGCGATGACACTGTCCCATTCTTCAACCGTGGTTTCTACCAGCGGTTTTGAAACTTGAACCGCAGCATTATTAACCAAGGCATGCAATGTGTTCGTGAAAGAGGCAACTTCAGAAAAAAGATCGGCAAACACATTCGCCTGCGATATATCTGTTTTGATAAAAAACCCGTCGGCTGGAAAATCATTGCCAAAATCATTGATATCTACGCCGATCACATGCCAGCCCCTGGCTGCAAAGTGCCTGACGCAGGCTCTGCCGATACCGCCAGCGCTGCCGGTGATTAGCACAAATCGATTGTTCTCATGCATGTGATGATCCTTCCTATACCTTCTGTTGCCATTCTTCCAACCCAAGCGGTTCGATAGACAAACCGATGAGGAGATTGCGGATGCTGTTCCAGTGCACGTTCTCCCAGGCTGCCGGGCTTGAATTGGAGTTGTGCGGTGCAAGCATAACGTTTTCCATCTTTAACAAGGGTGAATCTGATGAAAGAGGTTCTTCCTCAAATACATCCAACGCAGCTCCACTAATCTTATTCTGATGCAAGGCTTCGATCAGATCCAGCTCATTCACCACTGGACCGCGTGCAGTGTTGATGAGCACCGCATTGGGTTTCATCAATCCAAGCATCGCCTGGTTAAATAGATGGCGTGAGGTGGGGTTAAGGTCGCAATTAATACTCACAAAATCAGATTGCTGGAGGAGTTCTTCAAGAGGTACGCTGTCAACATTATATTGATGCAAGAAATCTTCTGGAATGGGAATAATGTCATTACCCAAGAGCCGCATGCCAAATGCGCTGGCGCGCTTCAGCACAGCCTTGCCTATATTGCCAACCCCCACGACACCCAACGTGGATTCTGCAAGCGAACGGCCAGGGATTTTTTTCCATGCCCCTGATTTCATCTCGCGGTCCATCCAGGGCTGGCGGCGGGCAAATGCCAGAATGTAAGCTAAAACGCTGTCGGCAACCGGCAATGTAAAGGCGTTGGGGGTGTTTCGTAATTGAATACCGAATTGGTCACAGGCGGGACGGTTAATTGAGTCGGTGCCGGTTCCCCACTTGGAAATTACTTTTAGCCTTGGCGAGCAGGCTTGCAACACACGCGGTGTATAGCGATCATCTCCGCAAATGGTCGCATCGAACTTGCCGGCCAATGAAAGCAAATCATTCTCTTCCAATCGTTCGTTCACCTCAGGAATCAGGAGGTCAAGCCCATAATGATCAAACACTGGTTTGAACCTATCGATAAACGGAGTCATATAAGGGGCGGATAATAGAATAGTGAGCATATTTATCTTTTCTTTCAAATGATTCTTGTTATTATAACCTTCAAAATGAAGAGAATGCGTAAAGTGATCAGGGCGAACCGAAACGATAAAGTGTGAAGTTCATTTCCCCATGAATCATTCCAATTTCACCGATTCGTCCAGAAAATATCTGTTGATATGGGTCTGATTCCAAAAGCATGTATGAATTGCCGTACACATAATCCAACCCCATAAAATCAAGGAAGCGATGAGCTGTGCCGTCCCTTAATGAGTTGAAATATTCTTTACTATTGATCAATCCATCTAAGTTGACGATTGTACGATTCTGGATGAAATATGCGGTTAATCCACCGCCGGTCATACCGATTAATGTTTTTTCATTCGTGTGTTTTTCAAGATCTCTGATCTCTTCCAGGTATGCAGCTTGTTTTTCGAGCGGAACAGATGCGGGAAATAACTTAATGATGTAGCGGGTTTGCATAAAAATCAGCATACAGACCATAGCCAGCGTAACCATCGTCTCTGGAAGGGGATTTGTTGTCCATTTCTTAAATTTATCAAATAAACTTGAAACGATAACAGCTCCCAGCAAGACCAACAGCATGGATTGTGGTACCCAATACCAGCTCCGTGTGTGACCATACCCACGGGCGGCGTAATAGGCTATATGGAGCAGGCAGCCAATGGCAACGGCGGGAAGCAGAAGTGAGAACGAGCGCCGCGCAAGCAACCCATTCTTTCTGGAAAGCAGAAATACGCCTGCCATGAATGCGATGAAAAGAAGGATCAGAAATAAATTCGAAGATAGTTCTTGTGAATCTACGCTGATGATTCTTTGGAGTAATAATGTGATGTCTGCAATTGGAGTAGTTGCCAGTCCCCATGGGCTATCACCGCTACGTCCAGGTGACAACCCCAACAGGCTGATTAGGGTGTCATGCTGGCGGTACACGGTGTTATCCAAGGTTCCCCACCAGGTTTTAACCTGTCCGCTGATTGGCGTGGCTGTGCCGAACGTCAGTTTGTTCATAACCATGTAGCCGCCAATGAAAAGCATGAGCGGAAAAGCAAACAATAAGCCATTGACAATGATTTTACTCAAGCCATTATGAAGCCAATCACTGGTTTTAATCCAAGTTGTATCCAGTGGAGTGCGAATTGATGATGGAAGGAAAAATCGGGTTATCCCGAAAACAATAAAAGTGAGACAAGTTTCGATAACCACTAATGTCTTGGATACGAGGATATTCAAACCAGCACGTCTTAGTAGTTCCAATACAATCACTTCGATTATGACAGACAAAAGACCTGCGATGAGAACACGAAGGATGAACCCTTTATGAGTCCATTTCACACCGGTTGAGTAAATACCCGCGCACACAAGAACCAATGGTGTAATCACCATGGAGATGATCATGGGCGGATATAAAGAATAGTGGTTCAACACGGTGGGGGTTGTGCCAAAACGAATTATCCATGCCGCAATAGACATGAGCAAGATGGTCACGAGGTCAAAAATTACAATCCTTGGGATTCGCGTGATTCTAAATACCACGAAGAAACCAATCATCAAAACGACAAACAGAGTATCCAGCCGGCTGAGGATGGTAAGCGCAGCGACCACCCCCAAGAGCAGGTAATCTTTTTTCGTAGCGTTGCTTTGTTTGGCGTTTACAGAAGTGGCGATTAATAGCAGCAAGGCGATGAAGAAAGCGCTTAGAACAGATTCCAGCCCACGTGATGTATAGTTGTGATAGATCGTCGGCAATAGCATCCATACTGCCGCGCCCAACACGGCTGCGGCATGGGGTACGAATCTCTTTAGCAGCCGGTAGAGGATTATCCCCGTGAATCCGTTTATAACGCCGCTAACAACAATTAATACACGTAATGGCAGCAGAAGATGAAATCGGGAAAGCCAAAAGATCCCCAGGCATACAACCATCCATAATGGGTGGAAACCATTGGTGAGGTTGATACGATCAAAGGTAAACCCATTTCCATTGAGTACATTTTGAGCCACTTTGTAATAAAAAAAGGCGTCATCATTGCTGTACCAATTCATCATGCTGTTGGCAGGAGTGATTGAAACGTAAATGCTGGCACTAATACCAAGTAAAAAGATACCTAACTGTATGTACAACGAAGCTTTTTTGGTTGGATTCATTGGATTACTGGCTGGCTTTGATGAACATTTCCACTAATTTGAAATCGAATTCCGTATCGATATCCAGGGACTCTTCGCGGTCAATTTCAAAGAGGATGGGGTTTTCTCCGATGCGTGTACCTTTCTTGCTTATCGTATCGGCTGTAAAAAGATAGATGCAGGAGTTTTCCTCGTAGACTGGCGGTAAATCTTGTGTTTGGATTAATACCGCTGGGTTGTGGTTAAGCGCCGCGCCTTTTTCGTCGTACAGCCTGGTTTGCAGGCGGGTTACTGAAAAGAGAGAGTCGCGCTTTGGGTAGGCCATAGTCATCTGATGGATGGCTTTGGAGAGGGTGGCTGCTTTGAGTAAAGGGTTGGTGGAATGCGTCTGCAAGTAGAAATCAGCGGGAGCCTGGCTGATATCGTGCAGCAAGATGGTGTTCATCGAGATGTCATCAGCGCGCAGTGAAGCTGGCCGTTCGATAACCCTGACCGTTGGGAAGGTCCGCGCCAACCCCTCGATAATAATCGGGCTGTCGGTGTCGACTACAATTTCGCTCACTTCTGGAACATGCCGCAAGGTGGAAATGATATGCTGATACAGCGGTATGCCATTCAATAATCGATAATTTTTGCCCGGTACGCGTTGAGAATGGTGGCGCATGGGTACCAGGGCAACGATCTTGGGTATGGCTGACTTTTCCAATGGCGTCCAATCTCCCTGAGGGCTAATATTTACCTAACCACCGGTGATGACGGACATCAGATGAATGTGCTCGCCATCTTTCGGGCTATTTTCCATTATCATGGCGGGGTTGGCATAATTCCCATCAATAATGAACATGTTAGAACTCAAAAAAGTTTCGCGGTCTTCTGCGATCAAAAGCCCAACCAAATCCGGGTAGCAGTTTGCCAGCTTGCGTATGATATCGCGATAGGTAGCGCCGTCTTTGAGTTCCAAGGCGACGTTTTCTACACCTGCCAACGACTTTGCCAGACCAGTAAATTCAATCGTCACGACCATGATTGATCTCCTTAATACCACCAGTAATATTAAGGATTATTATACTGAATTGGGTCGATATTGCGCCGCGAAGTTTCATGATTCGAATGCTGGGCGTTGCGGGGATAGTAAAAGGCTTTCTTGAGCTGCCAGGTGAGCGGTCCGGATTGGCGGTAACCCTGGAAAGTACCATAAAATTGTCGCCAACGAAAACCGGCGGTTTTCAGCCAGTTCTGCCAGAAAACTTTTTGCCTGGAGGATTCTTTCCAATCTGAGTAGGTGTTTTGCAGAAACAGACGGACAAGGTCAGCGGCGCTGAAGTTTTCATGCGGGTAGATGCGTTTGAATGCCATTCCTTCACGCTTATAACGGTTGTAAATTCCGGCCATAGATTCGTTGTGTACATGGATGATCTCAGCTTCTGCGCTATAGGCGATGGCAAACCCCTGTTCTTGCACCCACTTGCCCCACTCCAGGTCTTCCAGCCCGGGCAGAGTTTCATCATAAGGGTGTAGTTTCCAAAGCTCTCTGCGGATTGCGGCGTTAGCGTTATTGCAAAATGGGTGAGATTGGCTGGCAACTGAAGTATCGGCAAACCAATGCATGAATATTTGGTGCTCGGAGAAATGGGTGCTTGCGGCACCGCGCTGTTTGCCGTAAGCTAGGCCGGTTTGAGGGTTCTTAAATGGTTCAAGTAATTTTGTTAACCAATCGGGATAGACGGGATAAACGTGGGCGCTTGCCATCACCACCAGCGGTGCGTTTGCCTGGGCGATGCCGAGGTTCAACGACCGCCCAAAAGTGAACTCGTGCGGCGGAATCTCCACAAGATCAACCTGGTATTCTGCAGCGATTGATTTGGTATTGTCTGTTGAGCCTGAATCCACCAGAATTACTTGCACATCTTTTATGGTTTGTTCCTGAATGCCCTGCAGCAAGCGGCCAATATGCTTTTCTTCGTTATAAGCGCGGATGATGATTGAACAAACTGGAGACGTCATAATGGCAGTGTGAAAGATCCCTCTCGCAAGATACCCTCCAAAAGTACCTGGGCAGTCGTTGAGTTTTCAGGTATTAACTGTTCGGGTGAAATGGATTTGAGTTTGACATACCCATTCCAAATACCGTCATCTTCGACGAAATCTCGAAATTCAAGCGATGTGATGAAGAGCTGATAATATAAAAAGCGGCGAGCGTTCGTTCTAAACTCAAGGGGTACGTCAACATGCTTCTGCATCAGGAATGTCTCGAGCAAAGTTCGATATTCATCCAGCGTGGCCGGATAATAGGATGTGTTGAGCTGCGTGAAGCGCGCTTTTCCACCGACCAATACGGGTTTACCAAGCAAAGCAGCTTCGAGCCCGATGGTTGAGTTATAAACCAGCACCAGATGCGCCCGTCGTATAAGATCGTAAGAGCTGATGTATTCTCCGGAATCAAAAAACACCACATTCTCCAAATTCTCAATCCCGGCTTGTTTGAACCATTCAGCAACACTTTCACGGCTTTGCTTACCAGCGCGGCTCTCATCTGGGTGGGCGCGGAAGACGAAAAGAATCTCCGGGTGATTAATAGCAGTGTCTTTCACGTGGTTAAGCCAGGTAAACATGTTTTCGAAGAGCGTATTGGCGTGCACCTGGCTGGTGTCGAAGATGACGTTCGTAAAGACAGGAACTATTTTTTGAAATTTTTCGGCTTTGCGGATGAAGTCCAGGTCTGGATCTTTCATATCCGGCCAAAACCTTATGCCAGCCATAGTGAAATCTCCGCTGAAACGCAAAGCGAGGTAATCGTCGAGCCGCCTTTCCATTTCGCTATTAAGCCTGAAAGAAGGGTCAATTTCCATTGGGTAGGCGGTGGCTTCACCGGGCGTGAAGAAAGCGGTGAAAGGACGCAGCCCAACTTCGTGAGTAACCACGCGAACTCCCTGTTCGAGGCAGGCATATCGCGCGGCGGCTTCGGGAAAGAACATTCCGTTGAATAACACTACCGCACGCGGTGTATCTGCCTTGAGCACTTCAGAGAACTGAACGTATACATTCCAGGCAGAGCGGATAAAGGATTGAAGGAAAAATTGAGTGTTAGAATCATCTGCCAGGTTGTGGCGCCGTAAAACCCAGCGCAGAGAGTTGAGCGCCCAAAACCCCAGGGGAACTTGTTGATATGTAAAATTTGCCAGATCAGAAACGCTGAGATTTGCAATTGCCGCTTCTATCTCGGGATCGTGCTGTTGTTTGAACCAGCGTGTATCCATGCCATTAAATACCGCCCGACTCTGTCGCACACAGGTGCTGCAAGGCGGAGCCGCTCTGGGGTCGTCTCGATTGGTTCCCAGCACACAGCGCTCCATACCAGCAGAGCAAATAAATTGAATAACCGGTATGCCCTGCAACCTGAGCATATGAGCCGTTAACAACGAATAGGCGGCATTTTGACTCATTGACTGTAAACGGGTTGAAGCATTGAAGAAAACTACAGGCTTTTTATCTTCAACGACAGCTGAAACCTGATTTACAGCCTTGGTTAATGCCTGCCAGCGCAGGTTGCACTGGCGGTGCACCCAACGCTGACGGATTGCTCTGGTGATTCTTTTCGGGTTGTAGCTCAATCCTGAATGCGCCTCAGTTTTCGTAACGATGACATCTCGCTTTCGTACACTTTCTTCACCCCGTCGCCGATCGCGGCTTCGGTCACGCGGATGTACTTCACCAGTTTTTCAAAACCGCCAGGTTCTACGGAGGCAGCCTGGTCGGAGCCCCATAACGCACGGTCGAGGGTAATGTGGCGCTCGACCATGCAGGCACCCAAGCCTACCGCTACCGCAGAGGTAACCAGCCCCACCTCGTGCCCAGAATAGCCAATTGGGCAACCAAAGGTATCTTGCAGGGTTTGGATCATCCTGAGGTTTAATTCGTGCGGATCACACGGATACGCACTGGTAGCGTGGGTGATCACCAGGTTTTCTTCGCCTATCTGATGCACGGCTTCGATGATTTGCTTATGGGTTGACATTCCGGTGGAAAGAATCAGAGGCCGGCCGGTACTTCTGAGATGTTTCAGCAGGCTGATGTCGGTAAGCGAGGCTGAAGGGATTTTATAACAAACCGGGTTGTATTTTTCAAGGAAGTCCACTGAAGGTTCATCCCAAACGGATGCGAACCAGTCAACCCCAACTTCGTGCGCGTATCGGTCGATTTCATCATAAGCAGCTTCGTCAAATTCCACTTTGTAGCGGTAATCGAGGTATGAGATGTAGCCCCAGGGAGTTTCGCGCATTTGGTTGCGCTGTTCTGGCGGAACGCAGAGTTCAGGGGTGCGTTTTTGGAATTTTATTGCGTCAACATTAGCGTGTTTGGCTGCTCGTATCAGCGCTTTGGCAATATCGATATCACCATTATGGTTAATTCCGATTTCAGCGATCACATAAACCGGGTGTCCGTCGCCAACCCATTTGTTGCCAATTTTCACTTCTCGTGCCATTTTTTCTCCTGGTAGTCTTTTTTATGACGCTGCATTTCTTAAAATGAGGTCGCAAAGGTCGCGAATTGCGCCGGTGCCGCCGTTTCGCGGCAGCACAAGATCAGCGCGGCGTTTTACTTCGGTCTCTGCATCTGCAGGTGCGGCTGTGTAGCCGACAAGGTCAAAACAACTCAAATCGTTCACATCATTTCCCATGAAGATAACTTCTTCAGCCGGGATATTTCGATCATGCAATATTTCAGTCAGCGTGGCTGCTTTATTTCTTATGCCCTGATGAACTTCGAGGTCAAGTTTTTTACAGCGTATTGAAACGACCGGGTTGGTTTCGGTAGAGATTACGACAAAGTTAATCGGCAATGCTTCACGCACAAGGCGAATGCCCATGCTGTCTCCACGTGATGAAGCCACCGTCTCATCACCATTTTGCTGCACATAGACCAGGTTGTTTGTGAAAACGCCGTCAAAATCCAATGCTACCAATGAAATTTTCTCAGGGAAAGCCCGCCGCTTGTTAGCCGGGTCTACCATATCCAGGTTGCCGTTATTCACGAGCCATTCGAAACGCAGCCAATCAAAAGGAGTATCAATATCCACGGTAAATCGCTGGTCAATCAGGTAGGGCAGAACTCGTTTACCGCTCATGGTGTTCTCATCCATAATGATTTGCGGGCGAATGACATCAATATGACCGGTTTGCCAATAGGTTGGGGGCAAAGCCTGGCGCGGCGCATTGAAAGGCTCTTCAACTGCGTCGAGGGTTAGTAGTGGCGTCATCGGCTCATTATCTCCATGCAGGCGCCACATTTTATATGGGTTTTGACCGCTGGGCACAACCCCGCGTACAGAATCAGTGCCAGGGTTGCGCAGCATGATATCGACTGCGTCGTCGATGCACTTGCGAGGGCGGATGGGAGATGTAGGCCTGAGGTGAATAACGAGATCAGGGCGGTAACCCTCATGCTCTTTCAGCCATTGCAAGGCATGTTGAAACACAGGCAGGTCGGTAGTGTGATCTTGCGCCAATTCAGCCGGGCGGATGAAAGGTGTCTCCGCGCCCCATTGGCGTGAAACCGCGGCGATTTCTTCATCGTCTGTCGAAACAATCACCCGCGTAACACTTTCAGCCTGCAAGGCGGCAACGATACTGTAACTGATCAACGGAAAATTGGCGAACAAGTTGATGTTCTTTCGCGGAATTCCTTTGGAGCCGCCGCGTGCGGGGATAATGGCTAAAACCTCGGGTTTGTTTACCACGCCGTCCATCCTCCATCCACCACCACGTTGCCGCCTGTCATGTAAGAGGATGCATTGGATGCAAGAAAGAGCAAGGCGCCGTTCATTTCATCTTTATTCGCCATCCTGCCGATGACGGCACGGGCGGAATAGTTCTTCACAAATTCTTCATCATGGTCATTAAAAACGCCGCCGGGCGTCAACGCATTCACCCGAATTTCGCTGCTGGCGTAGTAGGTTGCCAGATACTTGGTCAGACCTAAGATGCCGGCCTTGGTGACGGTGTAATAAACCGGTTTGAATACTTTGGGCTTCCCGGGTTTCTCATAAATGCGCTGGTCGGGGCCGCCTAACCCATAAGTTGAGCAGATGTTGATGATTGACCCTTTGCCTTGTTTCACCATCTGTTTCGCGACTGCCTGAGAGATAAGGAAAGGTCCGGTGAGATTGACGTTCAGCGCATCCTGCCAGGATTTGAGCGGGTAAGATTCGAACGCGTTACTGCTGGTGCTGGCGTGTTGGGGATCAAATTTTGGGTCAAGTGCCGCACTGTTCACCAGTACATCTACCCGCCCGGAACGGGTGACAATTTCCGCAACAACGCTGTTCACGGAGGATGGATCAGTGACATCCAACATAATGCCATGGGCATCGAAGCCTTGAGCGCTGATCTCCGCCGCGGCGCTTTCTGCCAATCCCAGGTTGAGGTCAGCCACGAAAACTTCAGCGCCTGCCTGAGCGAGGGTGAGGCAAAATTCTCTGCCCAATAAACCTGCCCCGCCGGTAACCAGGGCAACCTTGCCAGAGAGAGAAAACTTCTCAAATATATGTGCCATACAACCTCCAATAATTCGCTAAAATTTTACCAGACAACCTTCACGGGCTGAGCGGTGCACGGCTTGTGTCAGCTGCAAAATTGCGCTTCCATCTTCGAGCGTACACTGAGGAGCTTCCTCTTTTCTTGCCACACGCAGAAAATGCGCCATTTCATCTATGAAAAGGGTGTTACGTTCGAACCCGGCAGGCGGCAGCGCTTCCTCCCAGTTTTGCGTTTCAGGCTGATAGTATCTGGCGATGCCATCGGCGTTGGACCAATAAAGGGTGCTGGCTGTACCGATAATACGCAAATCATGCTGCGCCGGACGTTGCAAATAATCAAGATGAACACTGGCTGAAACCCCGCTCAGGTATTGCAGCAGCACTTCAGCATTGTCTTCTACCGGCAGGTTCAATCCGTGGTTTGAAGTTTTCGCATAAACACTTTCTGCATCGCCGAACATCCAACGCAGATAATCGAACGGGTGACAGAGCGTATTGACAACCCCTCCGCCCAGGTCGGCGCGGGCGCTGTAGCTGGCGCGATAATCCTCCCATGGGTGCCAGCCAGGAAGGTACTCGCCCCAATGAGATTGGACTGAAACGATCGTGCCTGCCTTTTGCTCCTGAATCCATTGAAGTATTTGACGAAGTCCCGGGTGGAAACGATATTGAAACGCGGTTAAGAAACCACCGCCGCCTTTGGCAAGTGCTGTCTGCAGCTCGTCAAGGCGTGCCAAAGAATGCGAAATTGGCTTTTCCATCAAAATAGAGCAACCCGCCAGCGCCGCCGGAATGGCGACATCCAGATGCATGGCCGTGGGGTTGGCAACTACAACAGCCTGGGGTTGGTGTGCCAGCGCAGCTTGGATGGTGGTTTCAACCGGAATGTCGGAAATTTCATTGTCAGGCAGGGTGGAGCGGTGAGAGCGCAAGAGCAGTAGGTCAGTTTCACCCAGCGCACGCAGATTATTGAGGTGCCTTCTGCCAATAGAACCGTAGCCTGCTATAAGTATTTTCATAAACTGCTTCCTGTTAATTCTAACGCGGCTGTTCTGCCACAACCTGGCGGATTACGCCTACAACACTGTCGCCAACGACTTTCCAATTAAGTTCGCGCTCGTAACGCTCTCGCGACGAGAGGCGCAGCTTGCGATATTCGTCGGGGTGCTCAACATAATAACGGATTAATTTAACATATTCCTCTGCCGGGCTGAGCGCGGGCAGCACCTTGCCCGAGACGCCATCTTGAACAGTGGTGGCAATCCCGCCGACCGCATTGGTGAGTGTCGGCACGCCAAATGCTGCCGCTTCAGCGGTGACAATAGGGGCAGAGTCGTATCGTGCAGGATGAAGCAGGAAATGCGCCCAGCGGTATTGATCGGCGTAGTTATTCAATGCTTGTTCATCGGTTTTCTTAAATGATCCCATGAACTTGTAATTTTCACCCTCATCACCATCCAAGCCAACTATTCTGAGTTCAGCCTTTATTCCTGTCTGATTTAGATGGTTCACTATTTCGATTGCTGTGTCAATACCTTTCAGCTTGTAAACGCGGCCAACAAGCAACAGGTGAAGTGGATCAAGGTTGAGCAAACCTATTTGAGCGGCTGAAGGGATGACCCGTTCTGGGAGAGATGATGCTGCCTGGATAAGAACAATTTTGTGGTTCGGAATGTTGTACTCATTTGTAAGATAATCAATTGCCCATTGGCTGCGCGTCACGATTCGGGCAGCTTTGTGAAGGACGGTTTTTTCCCAAGCCAACATCCTCTTATACTCCAACTGCGAAAAGAGCGGCCATTGGGCTTCAGTTCCCATCAATGGTGCGTCCATCATGTATACAATGGGCACATCACTGTTTTGTAATTTTACAAATGCACTTAGATTGTGTGAAAAAAGTACATCTGGTTGGAACCACGCAAGTGTTTTGTGAACTTCATTTGAGGTGTTTTTTAACAGAGATGAAGAATATTTGGCGTAACGCTTTTTGGAGAAAACCCCGTGAAATTTCCGATAGATTTTTTCAACTACACCTGGTCTATCCTCTAAAGGTCCTACGATTTCCATAGAAAACCCGTTGTTTAGAAAGGACTGATAGAGGTTGTAATCTTCGCCGCTGCCCTCATCATGTTTCAGAGGATTGTACCTGCCGGTGGCGTAAAGTAGTTTCATCATTTCCTGCCCTCGCTCGCTTTATCGCCGTAATAGAGTTTAAAAATGGCATGGTAGATTCTCATTAATGGAGATTTGATAATCGGTAAATCCACCAACCGTTCACGGGTTGAAGGGTGAGAGGATTTTGCGAGATTCTGGCTGTCTGGTATTTCTGTGGTGTTGCTGAGGTTCATCGTGTAGGGTTCTGCTGTCATCAAGCGCAGATATCCGCTTTCATTAATCATCTCATCCAGTTTCAGCACTTGTCCGAGCGGTCGTGAGAGGTCGATTGGCAGGAACTCCTGCAGCACTTTTTTCCATGCCAGAAATTGCCAATGAGAGGCACCGCTGAATGTGGTGATCCCATTGTAAGTTATACGCACATCCTCAAGACTGAGGTCTTCTTCAATTTCTTCTTCAGTGCGTCCAACACTGAGCCAAAACTCACGCATCCATCCACGGTTTATGTATTGACCGCTTTCCACAATCGCTGCTGGAGTTTGCTCTGCCCAGCGCAAATTAGCGCTATAAAGCTCAGGCTTTGTGTGAAATGGGCGCGAGGTGACCATCCCTACATTTGGATAAGTTTCGAGAATATTCACCGATTCGCGCAGCCAGCCGGGGTAATACAAAACATCATTGTCAGCGTAAGCGATAATCTCTCCAGGCGCGGCTTGCAGCATTACATTCCAGGCGCCGCCTTTGCCGAGGTTTCTATCTGATTGAAGCAGCAGTTGAATATTTCCCTTGTCAAATTCTCCCGAAAGGAAATCACGGGCTTGCTCGCATGAGCCATTATCAAAAACCAGCAAGTCGAAATCCATACCGGCATTTTCACGCAGGCTGTCCAAGCTAAGTTGAAGCACCTTTAGCAAGTCAGTATAAAAACCTTCCAGAAAAGGAATATGATTCAAGACTGCGACTGTTACCCGTTGAGGCTTGGCCACTGTCTTAAGTTGTTTAACCGGGTTCTGACCTTTTCTCATGGTTGTTTTCCTTTGCGAATTTCTCTCTTTCTTTTGCCTGCTGGTGGTCTTTAATCAATCGTTTTGGATTGAAAAGCGCATAAACGATTTTTGCCAGCCATGGACAATGCAGCCTTACTGCAGGGAAGATGGAAATCTCACGCACAAGTTTCCAGCGGTTCATGCGAATACGGCTCAATTCACCATCGGTTATCTGGTAATTGGAATCGTGAATGGTAAACATGGTGTATCGCCCGCCTGCCAGGCGCATATTCTCAGCTGATTCCGGCTGCAGACGGTGGATCTTACCGCTGGGCAAGTGGCTGAAATCATGGTTCTGATGGATCGCTTGGATGGCATCTGTGGCATCTACCACAGCCAGCCCTTCCCAGCGTGCTTTATAAATCATCCAGTTGTCCCAACCGGCACGCCCTACGGCGAAAGGCGGGATGTCGACAAATTCATCACGTGGGAACATGAAGTAATCACTGCCAGCGGCACGGTGTAATTTAGCTGCCGCAATCGTCTTGGGCTGGAAATCAGCCCCCCAACCTGAATGGATATCGAGAGGGTCGGTTATGGCAGCATCCCAGCGCCGACCGATGACCAGGTACCGCTCAACTTGCGCGCGGATTATCTCAAGGGTTTCAAGCATATCTGGGAAGAGCAGCATATCTGCGTTGACGTAACACAGCACCTCTGCCTGGCTTTGCTGCCGCACCAGGTTAAAAATGGAATCAATCCTCGGTGTGCCTTCAAGATTTCTTTCCACTTCAGGGATGTAGCCTGCACCAAGCTCGGCGGCGGCTTCAGCAACACCGGGTTCGTCGCCAACCAGCCATACTTCAACCTCATCGCTTAATACCATCCAACTGCGGATCGCGTTGCGCTGGATGATTTGGATATGCGGGTCAACGAAGGGCTTGGGAGCAGTGAAGAAGGCCACACGGGTCATTTATTGATCTCCCCGGCTGGTTTTCTGAACAGGCACAGATAGCCTAATATGTAGGGATTGGTTTCAATTGAAGCGGAACGAACTTGCGCGCTGCTGGCTTTTTTCTTCATACTGTTGGCAAGGTTTTGAATGAGCGCAAGTTTTAGTTTGAAGAAGAACTGCGAAAAACCTGTTCGGGTTAAAGCAATATGCTGCCAGGCGTCGCCAATGCCTTCATCCAGCAAAGCAAGCGGGTTGGTGTATGCATCCAGGGTCTCAACCTCGAGCGCGTTTTCAGCAGCTGCTTTTTCAAGTGTATAGCGGGTGTAACGATGAAAATCCACCGGCTCCTGGTGAAGTTTGAGCAGAAACGGCACAGTGATGAGCAGTCTTCCGCCGGGTTTCAAGAGTCGTGAACAGCAGCTGATCAAGCTGCGATATTCATAGACATGCTCGATTACATTAGCCATCACGATCAGGTCAAACGAACCTTCTTTGAAAGGGCAGCACTCAATCAAATCTACTGCGAGGTCAATTTCAGGGTATGGGTAAATATCCACTCCGAGGTAAGATTGGGCAGAAAAGATTGGCTTGAAGTCTCCCCGTCCGGCACCCACATCCAGCACGTCGGCAGAGGCAGGGAGCGCGGCGGCTGTTTTCTCAATGAATTGCCAATTTCTGCGGCGCCACTCGGTGCCTTTTTCTGCACCACGCTCAATTAACTGCTGCGGGTTTTGCTCCTCAGGATGCCCTGAAAATATAGGGATGTTGTGCATCAGCGCAACGGTAAAACCGCAGCCAGTACAAACCCATTCGGCCGGGTCTTGACGGTTAAAGGGGGAAGCGCAACGTGGGCAGACTATTTCAACGCTCATGAGGGGCATTTCCTGTATCGACGGTTTGGACATCAAGGTAAGACTTGTGCTTAACCTGGGAGTTTATCAAAAATAATTCTGGTTGCTGCTGCTGCAATTGCAGCACCTCGAGCCATGAGAAATCGTTTCTGCCTGCGAAGTGGCGATAAATGCGGCGCAGCAATATCAGGTCTTCTGGGGTATCAAGCGTCCAACGCAGGTGTCCCAGATTCTGGGTGTAGTTGAGCTGCACAACTTTAAACCTGTCAGGAACGATATAAAGATAGGGTAAAACGTGTTCGCGTTCGTGTTTTTCCACGGCAAACTGCCATGCCTGCTGCAGAGCTGAAAAAGTGCAGGCCTCCACATCCAAGCCGATGGGGTAGCTGCGGGTGTATGGCGGCGGCAGACGGTTACAGGCAAAATCAGCTTGGCTGCGAACCAATGCATGCACCACATCATCAATGAGTGTCGGTTCCATCAAGGGACAATCTGCAGTGAGGCGCACGATAATATCTGCATGATGCGCCAGCGTCGCCTGATAATATCGGTCGAGCACGTCGTGCAGGCTTCCGCGGAATACTGCGGTGTCTGATTTGCTGCAAGCTCTGACGATGGCATTGTCAGATGGGTCGGTGGTGGTTGCCACAACTACTTCACTCAGGGTTTGTGCATTTTTCACCCTTTCGAGCATACGATCGAGCATCGTACGCCCATGGGCAAGTTTGAGGGCTTTACCGGGCAAGCGGGTGGAACTCATGCGTGCCTGGATGATAGCGACGACACGTGGTTCAGCCATTATGATCCCCGTTTTTGGAAGCGTGAAGCTCTTGGGCTTTCTCGTACGCTTGTGTAAGAATCGCAAAGTTGTGCTGCCAATCGGCATGCTCTTCAACCATGCGGCGCGATGCTTTGCCTAATTCAGCCAGGTTGGTTGCGCGGCTGGCGTTGAGCATGAGGGCAGTCAAGGCGTGTTCATTGCCATCCTGAAAAACCCAGCCGTTTTCCTTGTGGCGCACCCATTCGAGGTTTCCGGGAATATCTGAGACCAAAGCGGGTTTACCACAAGCCAGCGCTTCAAGCAGTGAGACCGATGAACCGTCACAGTGTGAGGCGCTTAAGAAGACATCGGCTGCGTGGTAACTTTCGGGGAGTTCTTCTCGGCTGAGATAGCCGCCAAAATGAATTTTATCGATCACGCCTGCTGTGCGCGCCATGTGACGGATTTCACCTTCAAGGCTTCCTTTTCCATACATGAGCAATCGAATTTCAGGCGCTTGTTTGGCTGCTGCGATGAATGCGCGCAGCATGACGTCGACTCCGTAAATCTCTTCGAACGAGCGGTTGCTCAGAAAAACGAAGTTCTTCTGCCATCCCAGTCGATTACGCAGAACGCTATTCTGCGCCGGAGAAAAGTGCTTAAGATCCACTCCCCATGGAAAACGGAAGATATGCTCTGCGGCGAAATTGTATTCGTTAACGGCTTTTTCCGCTACAGCCTTGCAATCGGCAATAAAAACCGTAGAACGTTGGAGAGCCTTTTGAATTTTCTCCTTGTCGGTTGGATTGACTTCTGCATCATGCAGCATGTCGAAGCCCCAAGACATACTCGCCAGCGGGGAAAACTGGCTGAGGGCAGCGTAATAGGCGGGCCCATTAAGCGGCCCGGCGTGCAATACATCAGGTTTTATTGTGTTCAAGATGTGATCAAGTTCTTCAACCAGTTCGGATTCAACACAATCAACGCCGCCTAATGGTTTGGCGAATTTTACTTCGCGAATACCCGCAGGCAGGGTAATCTCGTGGGTTGGCGAGAGGCGTAAGAAAAGCACCTCATGCGGCGTCTGGCCGAGAGCGTTAAGGAACCGTTCATCATGCGGAGAGTAATCCCGCGAGAAATGCAAAACCTTCAAATCAAGCTCCCAGATCCAACCAGCGCAACTCTTTACCTTGAGGAATGTCTTTCAATGCTCGCACGCCTGTGACATTGCCAACCTCATCAGGGCGGATGGCGCCGGGGGTTGCCGGACGCAGCACATCTATCATGTCGCGCGTCAGCACCTCGCCGGCCGCGATGTCTCGGGCGGCGCGCAGGCAGCGGCGCTGCACAATGGTGGTGTCTTTTTCGTTTTCACCGATTGTCTTATCGCCTGACCCAAGCGCGCGCTCTAATTCGCGTACGCGCTCCACCATTTCGCGCCAGGTGACGGGTGTCATCGAGAATGGATGATCCGGACCGACACGAGTGGTGTCATCAGTGAAGTGCTTTTCAATCACCCTGCCGCCAAGCGCCACGGCGCCAAGCACGGTAGCATGCCCATGCGTGTGATCTGAAAGCCCCAGCACAAGCTCTGGAAAGAGGGTGTGATAGGTGTTGAGCACACGCAAGTTAATATGGTCGAAGTTTACCGGGCTGGCAGTATAGTTGGTGTTGCATTGCAGCAGTACAAGCTGTTTGTTGATCGCCATAATGGCGTGCACGGCTTGCTGTACTTCTCCGATGGTGGCGGCACCGCTGGAAAGGATGACAGGCTTACCCTTACGCGCGATGTGTTCGAGCATTTCCAACCAGTCAACATCGCCAGATCCGATCTTATGCGCCGGCACATATGAATCGAGGTAATCGACTGCTTCGAAGTCGTATGGAGACGAAAAATAATCAATACCGAGCTTGTCACATTCTTCTTTGAGGATTGGCGTCCAATCAAAAGGAATGGAGGCGTCGGAATAAACTTCGAATACGGTTTTTTTCCAGCTTGATTGGTGTGATACTTGTCCAAACATGGCTTTAAAGCCGTAATCTGAGACGATTTTTGCTGCCCGAAAGTTTTGGAATTTGGCGGCATCTGCGCCTGCTTCGCGTGCGAGCTTAATGAGCAT
>JAGOVY010000097.1 GCA_018060515.1 Anaerolineaceae bacterium
TCTCAAACTGCCCAGCAGCCGCTTCTTCGAGTGTGATGATTCGAATATCCGGTTGATTATCGAGCCATTTTATTGTCTTCGAGAAGTTTTTCAATGTAATAATCCCATCACGCCCAATAACGTCTTTAAAGTCATACTCGTGGAGTAGGACGACCAGTAAGGATTCTTTATGGCCGGCTTTTCTGGCAGCTTCGACGCCTTCTTTTACATTGGTGATGGTACATGTGTATGGAATATAAGCGATATCTGTCTGGTCGGACTTTACACCGCCGCGATTTGCTGAAACGATGGTGAATCCGAGCTGGTCGAGCACCTGCAGTGTGGTAAGGTCATAGGTGTTCCAGGGTGGGACGAAGATTTTCACCTGTGCGCTAATAGTGCTCTCCAGGTGAGCTTTGCCCCTGGTAAGGTCAGCCAATTGTTTTTCCAGCGCCACGTTGGTAAATTCGCTCGAGCGCGCGCCGTTGTTGTTTTGATGAGAGAATCCGTGCATCGCAATCTCAAGAACGCCATCATTTATTCCAGCCTGCAATAATGCCGCGTTTTCCGCCGTCAGTGGCAGAACTTCGTTGGATCTGATTTCTGGCAGGTGGAGTGGGTTTCCTGATTCCGTCATCGGAATGACAGCAAAAGTGATCGGGGCGTTGTAACTTCGAAAGAGATCAACCAGCTGACTTGAGAAGGCGGTATTACTTATAGCTGAGTAATCATCATATCTGAACACGATATTGATGGTTTGATGGCTCGCAGGCGGTTTTGAACACGCGGCGAGTAACAGGCAGGTTAACAAGAAAATCATGATAATGGTTGCTTTTTTAGGCATACTGATCGTTTCTCTGTTTGAAGAATTGGTAGAAGAATAGAACGATGTTCAGGCACGATTGATTATACAATGGAATCCGGCGAGAGGCGGCGAGCCACTGATAGTTAAGAGGAAGCGGTTTTTGTTGACAAATGATAGTGAATATAGTAATATAACGAGCGCTGGCGAGGTAGCTCAATGGTGGAGCAGTGGACTCATAAGCCATTGGATGTGGGTTCAAATCCCACCCTCGCCACTTTGTGTTTAATCAAGAGCTATTGGATGCGTTCCCTGCGGTCACAAATCCCACCCTCGCCACCTTCTATTAACCAAAAGCTATTGGATGCGTTCCCTGCGGTCACAAATCCCACCCTCGCCACCTTCTATTAACCAAAAGCTATTGGATGCGTTCCCTGCGGTCACAAATCCCACCCTCGCCACTTTGTGTTTAATCAAGATCCATTGGAAGTGGGTTTACCGATAGAACTGGTACGATGCAAATCCCACCCTTGCCACTTTGTGTTTAACAAGAGCCATTGGCCGTAGGTTTACCGATAGAACTAGTACGGCGCAAATCCCACCCTCGCCACTTGTAATTTATTCAAGAATTATGTTATATTAACAGTTAAAGGTTAGAATTATTCTTACCTTTAACTGTTAAAATGGAAAAAGGATTCTTAAAACCACTTCTCTTGTCAAACCAGACGCTCTTTACTTTTAAAGAGCTTCTTTTGGCGTGGAATATTGACGAAGGAACCGCAAGGAGTCGAATCAGTTATTATTTAAGAACTGGTGACTTTTACCATGTCAGGCGTGGGATTTATGCCAAAGATAAAAACTACGATCGCTTTGAGCTTGCGTCCAAAATTTACACACCCGCATACATTAGTTTTGAAACCGTACTGGGAAGCGCAGGAATAACTTTTCAGTATTATGACCGGATTTTTGTAGCCTCATATCAGTCCAATGAGATAATTGCGGATGGACAGAAATTTGAATTTAAAAGACTCAAGGATTCAATTCTTCTTAACTCAGCAGGTGTTGAAAACAAGGATAGCTACGCAATTGCCTCGACTGAAAGGGCTTTCCTGGATGTAATATACCTAAATACGGAATATCATTTTGATAATCTTTCACCCGTCAATTGGGATAGGGTCAATGAACTGGCTCCGATTTACGAAAATAAGAAGCTAATCGAAAGAGTCAGGAAGTACTATAAATCAAGCCGGGAATAAAAACATGTCGCTTAACCATGTAAATCATAAAACAGTGCTTATAAGAATCCTGAAGGATATTTATTCTCATCCGGGAATTGGTCCGATTTTGGGTTTTAAAGGCGGAACGGCAGCCTATCTTTTCTACGGTTTAGATCGATTCTCAGTTGATTTGGACTTTGATCTTTTAGACTCCGACAAAAAGGATTATGTATTCCAGGAAATAAAAAATATTCTTGAAAAGTATGGGAGGGTAAAAATTGCAGATATTAAAAGGTATAGCCTGATATTTATTCTGGCATATACGGATAAGGAGAATGATGCACAGAATGTTAAGGTTGAAATCAATAGGCGTAACTTCGGCTCGAAATATGAAATCAAGAGCTATCTGGGAATTCCGCTCAAAGTAATGGTTAAGGAAGATATGGCGGCAAATAAATTGGTGGCTTTTTACGAAAGAATTGGCAAGACAAACCGGGATTTGTATGATAGTTGGTTCTTTTTATCAAAAGACTGGCCGATCAACCGGCAACTGATCGAAAGACGTACAGGTATGGAGTTTAAGGATTTTCTTCAAGTCTGTATTGACCTTTTAGATGGCATGAGTACCAAAAACATTCTATCAGGTATGGGAGAACTACTCACCGAAAAGCAAAAGACTTGGGTTAGAAACCGACTTAAAGATGAATTACGTTTCCAGTTAGAACTTTTTTTAAATAATATTTGATGAAACTTTGACCACTGGGTTCACGAAACGCACTCGAATAATAACCATTGGTCTGAACTACTAACTAAAGAATGTGGAATTATGCCTGTTTTTGGTGATAAAGCCATAACAATTTAATAAATAATGATGATTGATGCGTGTATCCTGCTAGAAAACTCATGGATGCTCAGCCGTTTATAAAAATTTTTCAAACTATCAAATGGACTATTAAAAAACCCGACTCTTCGCCGAGAGCAAGGATTATAACCCTAGGCTTCATAAGCTCTTGGATGTAGGTTTGCCGATAGAATTGATTCGATGCAAATCCCACCCTCGCTCAATACGGCTATTTTGATTATCGATCATTTGTGGAACACAGCCATATTCTCCAGCACTCGCCAGGAGTTTAAAAATACTTCGTTGGGAACATCGGCGAATTTTCCATTATTGAGGTAGCGCACAGAATCTGCATTGTAGCCAGTGAGGATGACGACATGTTCAAAAGGGGCAACAATGGCTGAGTTTCCCTGTTGGTCAAGATAAACGACAGGTTCGCTGTATTCCATGGAACCAATTACCCACACAATTACAGGGTGTGATTGAGAAAGAGTTTGCTTAATCTCTTCGAGTGTGTAGCCGCTGCCGCCTTGTACTTCAACGCCGTAATGATTGAGTAAATCTGCTACGGGTGCCGCGTGGACGCCATACGCATAGGGCGGAATCTGCCCCCATATGCTATTAACATCACCGACAAATCCCAGGTTTGGATTGTCTGAAAGGGGCAGGTTAATTTGGAAATCAAATTGATAGATCGGAATATTGTAATACGCGGCCAAATCGACGGCTGCACTGGCCTCACAACCCAGGGCGTAATACTGGCGGTTGCCGGCGATGTCGCGGATGTAAAATGATTCGGGCGGGGTGTTTTCCGTGGGAGTGGATGAGGGCATAGCAGGGGCAGCAGGTTCAGGGGTCAAGGTTGGCTGAGTTGTTTGTGTTGCAGGTTTCGCAACCACGCTTGTGCTGTTCAAGTGGAGGTCAGCCTCAGAGGTTTCAATTAACGATTGGGGATTGATTTCAGCAGAAAATCCATTTTGAATGACCATAACCATCAGCAAGAGGGCCGCAAGCATCACAACCCCTGCAATAAGCCATTTGGGTTTACGTATTATTTGCCGCATCTCTCACATCCATCGCTAGCTGAGTGTATCACACTCAGAACACAAGCAAGGCTAAAGCATGAAACGGAGATGCGAGAAAAACGAATACGACCAACAAGAAATACATAAAAGTAGCGGTAACAATCTACCGCTACTCTCTTATTCTTCCTCTGGTGTATCAGGAGAAATCCCCCGAAGTGAGAGGAAATTTTGTTATTTTAGACAATCGTTTCATCGTATTTGGTCCATTTTTTCCACAAGCCCGGAATTACCAGTAGAATGACCAGAATAAACGAGAGGAGAGGTGCCAGGCTGAAAAGTGAGAAGCGACCCAGCTCTTGGGTGGTGACAATTGCTAATGGAATCCCAACGATTAATTGGGTTGCGCCGGAAGTCAACGCCAGAACCCGCTGCCACTCTCTTGGTTTTATCAAGATCCCTGCGGTCACAACTCCCCAACCGAGCATTGAAACAAAATGAAGTTTTTGTACCAGGATGAAAATATCCGCGCCAATGGTGATAATGCGGCTGGTGCTGGCAATTCCGTTCATCCAGCACAAAATGTAGGTAATTCCAGTGGCTAACGCCAGCAGCGTACGAGCCCAGGAAACTTTTTGAACACTCACCATCATTAGAAAATAGAAGATCACATATGGAAAGAATAGGATGAAGTACACAGGCGGCAAACTTGCCGCAAGAAATGGGATGTTCACAAAGAAACTGCCCAATAGCGCCAGGATAAAGCCAACCACAGACAGCGAGAAGGCCCATTTTCGCTGAGTGAAGAAGCCGTAAGCGCTGACTGAGAACAACGCCGCGGCTAATAATCCCATATTCGCCAGGATTGGATGAATCACTTCAAGAAGGATCTCACATCCAGGCTCAGCAGCTTCCGCGTGCATGCCCAACTGGTAAAACTGGTTGAATAATATGTAATGCCCAATTATTCCGATAACTGCAGCGAGTGCTGCCAAGACTCCACCAAGTTTGTAGTTTGTTTTCATTTTTCTCCTTTTGTTTGTGAAATTATTATTTTCCGGCCAGCTATTGCTAATGGCAAGTTGCACAGCCTTTATAAAACGCTATATCATTATGAGCAGCCACGTAGACCACTGTACCGGGCTCGATGTTGAGGTTGCAGCCGTTGGAGAAGAAAATCGGTTCAATCTCCCAGCTTTGCAGTGTGACATTGCAGGTAACATAAACCGTTCCTTCCCAAGTATCGTTGCATATCGGTCCTTCAATAATTCGATCAACCGTGACCGGTTTCCCTTTGATTGTTTTTTCAGTCGGCTGTAGAAGCTGAGAAGCGGAAAGGTCTTGTGGAAAGGCAGCAATATCATCTACATAAGTGATACTGTCCTCGGGGCATGGGTTCTTAGAGGCGCAGCCAGTTAAAAGTAATCCCACGAGCAGGATAAACAGGAGTGTATTCAATTTCATCTAATCCTCCAGTGATTTTTCTATTAGTATGCCTGATTGGTTAAAGGATTGCTTTGCTTTAGGTTAATGCCACAAATTTTGTCATCTTAATATAGAATAGGGTTAATTATCAGAAATATCGAGGAGCATATGGCTGAAGATGATTATTTTGAAAACCTTCTCTTTTCAAGCCTATCTCAGGCAGAACTAAATTACTTATCTTCCAAGGCAATTCAAAGAAAATTAAAAAAGGGCGAATACCTTGTGATGCAGGGTGATCATTGGCCGTATATTTTTCTGGTTAAAGATGGGGCAATTGTTGCTGAAAAAGGATCTTTGGACGGACGAACTTTCATCGCAGCGACATTTAAAGTCGGTGAAGTGTTTTGGGGACTCGATTTTTTTATTGATAACACGATGATGCCGGCGAATCTATTCGTTCATGAAGATAGTGAAATTATTCAATGGTCAAGAGTTGATTTGATGCCGCTCATCGAATCAAATGGCTTGTTTTCATGGGAAATATGTAAGCTTGTTGTGTCTCGAATTCAATATGCGAGTGAAGTGCTTGAAACTCTGACTTTTCAACCCATCGCCGTCAGACTCGCCCGTTTGTTAATGAGCATTTCGGCTTCAGAGCAACAATTGTCTATTGAGCGGAACTTGACACTTGATGAGATGGCGGCGCGGATTGGCACCACGCGGGAAATGGTTTGTCGTTTGCTCTACAGGTTTTCTGATGAGGGCATTATCAGCATCTCAAGGACTGAGTTCAACATAACTGACAACGAAAAACTGTCAAAGAGGGCTCAGAAATAAATCACGTATGTCGGTCAATTGAGGAAGTGAGATGGGCACCAAACAAGACGATCCAACTGCTCAGGTAAACCCAGAACATCAACGCAATTACAGACCCCAAAGACCCATAAATCAATTCGTATTTTGCCAAGCCGCTTGAGAGAAATGCAACGAAGAAGAAGGTGAAGACCTGCCAGAAGAAGGTTACAACCACGGCACCGCTCAAGGCAGATAGCTTGTTCACTTTAATTTGCGGTACCCAGTAATAAAGAGCGAAAAATAGAAACACTTCACTGATGACAGGCAGCACCTTGGTATAAAGAAATGAAGACATGAACAGGCTCAGGATTGAGAAACTTCTCTCGGCCCCTAAGTTATAAAACAAATGCCTGATTGTGAGCGAGAATGATGAAAGAATCAGCACCAACACGATGACGGCGATAATTGCCAGCGACCATAAGCGCATGCGGATGAAGCTGTGCGGCGCAGCAGCTGGCCAGGCGGCATTGATATTGCGAATGATTGTGGTGAAAACCGCTGTTGCTGACCAAAGAAGACCGATAAGAGCGATGGTCGAAACCGGTCCGCGCAGGTCGAAGACGTGTTCAATGTTGGATACGATCAGATCTTGTGATATGGGAATGACATTCGGCAAGAAGTTCATTAATTCCTGCTCAACCGTAGCCTGATCCATGAAGAAAGACCCGATACCCACGACGCTTAACAATAAGGGGAAAATCGAAAACAATGTGAAATATGAAATACTCGAGGCAGCTTGCGGACCTTTGGCGAGCGTAAAGGTCATGAGCGCTCCGCGTATGACGCGATAAACGGTTGTAAAAAACCTGCGTGAGGACTTCACTGCCGGTGTGTTTATTTTGTGCTCAGGCTCTATATTTTCCTGTCCCATTCTATTAATATACCATCAATCTGTAATTTCACTTGGCGATTGAAAAGGGTTATATGCTGCCTCAAGCTGAGAGCGGAATTGGCGTGTGTAGAGCTGATGATATTTGCCTTGAAGCCGTAATAAGTCGGTATGTGTACCCATTTCTGCGATCTGACCGTTCTCAATCACAATGATTCGGTCAGCCTTTTTGATGGTAGATAATCGGTGGGCAATGATAAAGCTCGTGGTGGTATCGAGCAGTCGCTGCATGCCCTGTTGAATGAGGGCTTCGGTGAGCGTATCCACTGAGCTTGTCGCTTCATCCATAATGAAGATTTCAGGTTTTGCCAGAATGGCGCGCGCCAGACTGAGCAGTTGTTTCTGCCCGACAGAAAGCAGGTTGCCGCCTTCTCCGACCTCGGTGTTAAAACCCTTCTCGAAATGTGTGATAAAGCTATGTGCCCCAATAATCTTCGTGGCTTCAATAATTTCATCATCGGTGGCATCCAAGCGTCCATAGCGCAGGTTTTCAGTGATGCTACCGGAGAAGAGGTGTGGGGTTTGCAGAACAACACCGATGCGCGATTGAAGCGCCTGAAGAGAAATCTGTGTGTAATCTAATCCGCCGATCATGATGCTGCCTGATTGAGGTTCATAAAAACGGCAGAGCAAGTTGATAATCGTAGATTTTCCGCCGCCTGTGGGGCCAACAAGCGCAATGGTCTCACCGCGCTTCACTTGAAGACTAAAATCGTCCAAAACCGGCTTCTCATCATCCTCGTAGTGAAAAGTGACGCGATTAAAGATTACATCACCTTTGATCGTGCCGGGGTCAATCGCCTGAGGATGGTCCTTGATTTTTGGTTGAGAGTCAATCAGAGAGAACATACGCTCCGCTGAAGCGATAGCCTGCTGCATTTGTGCAAACACACGCGCCAGGTCTTGAATCGGCCACATCATGAAAGTAATGTAAGAAACAAACGCTTGGATGCCGCCGATGGAAAGAGCGCCGGTACGTGCTTGAGCTCCGCCGAACCAAACAACCGCGGCAATCGCCAGCGCTGAGGTGATTTGTACCGTTGGCAGAAAGAGTGCGCTCAGCCAAGCAGCGCGAAAAGATGATGTGTACAT
>JAGOVY010000098.1 GCA_018060515.1 Anaerolineaceae bacterium
TGTTAAACCCGGCTGTTACATCATGAAAAACGCTGCCGGCGAGGTAATCTACGTTGGCAAAGCGGTCAACCTGCGCAGCCGTGTGCGTTCCTATTTCCAGGAGCACGCCGAACAAGACCGGAAAACACATAAGCTGGTTTCGCTGATCGCCGACCTCGAATGGATTGTTGTGGGCTCAGAGCTCGAAGCGCTGATCCTCGAAATGAACCTCATTAAGAAACATCGGCCACGCTTCAACATCCGCTTAAAAGATGATAAGCGATATCCATACATCAAAGTGCATCTCGCAGAAGAATTCCCTAAGGTAACTGTCACCCGTCAGATAGTGAATGATGGTGCGCGTTATTTTGGCCCTTACACCAGTGTTTGGGCGGTGCATCAAACACTGGATATGCTGCGGCGCATCTTTCCGTACCTTACCTGCGACCGTGTTATTACCGGTAAGGATGCCCGCCCCTGCCTGTATTACGATATCAAACTTTGTAGCGCACCCTGTATCGGCGCCATTGACCGTGCAGGTTACAACCAATTAATCAATGATCTGTGCGCCTTCCTTGATGGGCAGACCGATCCGATTGTCTCACGGTTACAACTTGAGATGATGGCGGCTTCAAAGGCGTTGAATTTTGAAAGGGCGGCTGTCTTACGCGACCAATTGAATGCCATTGAACGTGTGGTGGAAAAACAAAAGGTCATAACCAGCGACCAAACCAATTCGGATGTTTTGGCAATCGCGCGCGCCGACAATGAAGCCTGTGTTCAGGTTTTCTTCATCCGTAATGGGCGGTTAATGGGGCGTGAGTATTTTGTCTTGGAAGGTACAGAGGAGATCCCTGACGACCAGGTGATGGCTGAATTCATCAAACAGTTCTATACCGAAGCCGCAGTCATACCCGACAGGGTGCTGCTGCCGAACGAAGTGGAAGAAGCGCTGATCATCAACCAGTGGCTGAACACCCGGCGCGGCGACAAGAAAGTAGAATTACGGGTACCGCGGCGCGGTGTTGCCCATGACTTGGTAAAAATGGCGACAGAAAACGCCGTAGAGACGCTGCAGGCGCTGCGCTCTCAGTGGGAAGGCGACAAAAACAAGCAGACGATCGCGCTGACAGAAATTCAGCAAGCGCTTGCTTTGCCCGAGCCGCCTAATCGGATTGAGTGTTACGATATTTCCAATACGCAAGGCACCGCTTCAGTGGGTAGTATGGTGGTTTTTGAACAGGGTACACCCAGCCGCTCTCATTATCGTCACTTTAATATCAAATCGGTGAGTGGACCGGATGATTTCGCCAGCATGGAAGAGGTGCTGCGCAGGCGTTTCAAACGCTGGCAGGCAGCCCAAGAAAAACAAGCCGTAGGCGCCAAACCCGATGCCTCGTTTGCCGTGCTGCCTGACTTGCTCATCGTAGATGGCGGCAAAGGCCAATTGGGCAGAGCTGTGAATGTGCTGGCGGAGTTTGAGCTTTCAGAGCGGGTGCCGGTTGTGGGGCTTGCCAAACAGCAAGAGGAATTGTTCCAGCCAGGCAAGAGCAGCTCTGTTTCGCTGCCGCGGCACTCGCAGGGCCTTTACCTCTTGCAGCGCATTCGAGATGAAGCCCACCGTTTTGCAATTACAGCGCATCGCAAAGCGCGTGGCAAAACCGGCATGGCTTCGCTGCTCGATGCCATCCCTGGGGTAGGTCCTGCCAAGCGGCGGGCTTTGCTGCAGCAGTTCGGCGATATAGACGCGATACGCCAGGCGACCGCCGATGAATTAACCACAGTACCCGGAATTACAAATAAAATAGCCCAGGCGATCAAGTCTGGACTGGATTAGTAGAGGAACGCGCTTGGGTTACGGGCCGGTTACGACCGGCAATCCTTTGGCGATCCAGGCGTTAATCCCCCCGCCGATGCTAGTGGTGCGATCAAAACCCGCATTACGCAGCAGGTCGCGCGCCTGTCCGCTGCGGTTTCCGCTGCGGCAAATTATCAACACATCTCGGTCAGCAGGCAGCTCTGCGCTTCTGGCAGCCAGTTGATCGAGTGGGATGAGCACAGCGCCTTCAACGTGGCTCTGGTTCCATTCTTCCTGAGTGCGTACGTCCAGCAGAAAAGCACCATCTGCAAATTGCTGCGCGGCTTCCTGCACGGTGATGGTCGCCGGCATACCGCTGGTGTCAGATTTTTGGGTGAGCAAATAGACTGAAGCGATGACTGCCACAGCCAATATGATGATTAGCGGAAGCACCCATTTACGGGTAGTTGATTGCTGCGGTTTTGAACTTGCTTTGGTTTTATTCTTAGGGCTGGCCATTGGTCACCTGTCTGAAAAATGAAATGAATTAACTCAGCGTATTCTAACCGATAATTCGGGTTAATCAGTAACGATCAGCGAGGCTTTCCATCCCTCTGATCAGGCTGTCCACGAGGCCGGGTTCAGCGATGGCATGACCTGCATCAGGTACAATGTCCAAATACGCATTAGGCATTTGCTGGCTGAGTCTCAGCGCTGTGCTCATCGGACAACAAATATCGTAACGCCCTTGAGCAATCCAGCTGGGGATGTGGCGAATCTTTTGGATGTTGTTAATCAGATAATCATCCTCGCTGAAAAACAACTTGTTTACAATAAAGTGACATTCGATGCGTGCAAATGAGAGCAGGTCTTCATCAGTCATGCGTGTAGTCTCACGCGGCAGCAGGCGGATGATTGAATCCTCCCAGTCGTACCAATGGTTGGCTGCGCTGAGCTGCACATCAGCTTGTGTCGAGGTAAGACGGCGGTAATAAGCTGCAGGCAAGTCAACCCGTTCGGCAGGCGGGATAAACTCGATAAAGCGCTGCCAATATTCAGGAAAGATGTGAGATGCTCCTTCTGTGTACATCCAATTGAACTCTGTCTGAGTGCCAAGGTAGATACCGCGCAGAACGAGCCCGCGCACTCTATCTGGATGCGTTTGAGCGTAGGTGAGCGCGAGTGTGCTGCCCCACGACCCACCGAAAACGAACCAGCGCTCAATTCCTAACGAGTGGCGGATCTGCTCAATGTCGCCTACCAGGTTCCAGGTATCGTTTTCACGCAGCTCGCCGGATGGAGTGCTCTTACCGGCGCCGCGCTGACTGAAATTGATGACCCTGAAGCGCTGCGGGTCGAAAAAACGGCGAAAGATCGCCTGTGCTCCTACGCCTGGGCCGCCGTGGAGGAATATTACCGGAATGCCTTGAGGGTTTCCGACTTCTTCGTAATACAGCGTATGCAAATCTGAAACCCGCAGCATTCCGCTGTTGTATGGCTCGATTTTTGGAAACAAGACTCGTCTTTCTGCCATGTAAATTGCTCCTTATGGTGGTTATGCTTTAGCAGAGATTATAAGGGTAAACAGCTTTAATAGATGCAACATGAGGATCGGCTTAAATAACATCAATGAGCAGCCAATAAAATGATATTATTGAAAGGTGATTGTTTATACATTAATGGAGCGGATTTGAGCAAGTGGCCAGGGAAATATGTGATCGGGCTTACCGGCAATATTGGCACCGGTAAGAGCGTGGTGCGCCGTATGCTCGAACACCTCGGCGCGTTTGGACTGGATGCCGACTTGTTGGGTCATCGGATTCTGGCAAAAGGGGCCTCGGGTTACCTGCCGATTCTCGCTACATTTGGCTCTCAGATCCTGTCGCCTCAGGGTGAAATCGATCGCTCCAAACTGGGCAGACTGGTATTCAGTGATCCCGCAGCGATGGCTGAGCTAGAAGCGATTATTCATCCATCGGTGTTGATGAAGGTGGGGCAGCTTGTGGAAAGAGCGCATCAGCGGGTGGTGGTGATTGAGGCTATTAAATTGTTTGAAACTGAATTGGTAAACACCTGTGACAGCTTATGGGTGGTTTACGCCTCCCCTGAGACACAGTTAAGGCGTTTGATGCAAAACCGCAGGATGTCAGAAGAGGATGCACGGCAGCGGATTGCCTCACAGCCGCCCCAGGAATCACGCTTTGACCGTGCTGCAGTCATCATTAAGAACGATGGCACAGTTGAAGAAACCTGGCAGCAGGTTTCCTCAGCTTGGCAGCGATTAATCCCCACCACATCAGTATCTGCATATTCTCCATTGCGCTCAACAATGCTCTCAACAGGGGAGGGCTATGTTCAGCGCATCGGTCCATTACAGACTGACGAGATGACGGATTTCATTAATCTGGTGCAGGGTGAAAGGCAGCCTATTCACAACAGCCAAACCAAAGCGCAATTGGCTGATAAAATTTTCTATATAATAAAGCATGAACAAAGCACCGTTGCAGCGATTGGCTGGCAGGCGGAAAACCTGATCGCTCGAATTACAGATTTTTATATCAGTAATGATGCTCTCCCTGAGCAGTGTCTGCCGCCCCTTGTTCAGAGCGTTGAGCAAGCCGCCATTAATCTTCAATGTGAGGTTGTGATGCTTAGGCTGCCGCCTTCTTGGCAGACAAATTCGTCTCTCTGGCAACGCCTTGGATATCGCGAGACGGCGGCTGAAGAAATACCCACTTTGGCCTGGCGCGAAGCCGCCCAGGCGCTTACACAAGAAAGTTCGTCGATATTAATGAAACCATTAAAACTGGAACGAGTTTTGCATCCATTTTAGAGCCCTTACTTCGTCGACAGCGGGTAAAATTAGGTTGTTATGACTGATCTGTGGAGTGAAATTGTTTACATATTCCAGCGCTTGAACTGGTTAAGCGTGTTGGATTTATTCCTGGTGGCTGCGGTGGTATTTGCCGTGCTTCTACTCCTGCGTGATACGCAGATTTTGGTTTTGCTGCGCGGAGTGGTGGTTATCATCTTGCTGCTGTTGTTGCTGACCACATTCATCAATCTGCCTGCCTTCTCCTGGCTCGTCACCACCATTGTGCCGGCAATGCTGTTTGTAACACCGGTGATATTTGCCCCTGAAATCCGGCGCGGCCTCGAAAAGCTCGGGCGTGCAGGTTCCACACAGTTGTTGATCCGTCAGAATGAAGCCCATGTGCAATTGATGGAAGCAACCATCCGCGCCATTGTCACCGCATCTGCAAGGCTTTCGGTGCGACAGCACGGAGCCCTTATTGTGATGCAGCGCAATGATAGCCTTGAGGAATATGCCCGCACCGGGGTGCGGATGAACGCATCGGTAACACCCGAGCTGCTGCTTCAGATCTTTTATCCGAACACGCCCTTGCATGATGGCGCGGTGATCATTGCACACAATGAAATCGTCGCCGGTTCCTGCGTGATGCCCCTTTCTTCAAGTGGAATTCTCACCCGCTCTCCTGAACGACAGATGGGGCTGCGTCATCGCGCTGCGCTGGGAACCTCGGAAGCGACTGATGCGATCACTGTGGTCGTATCAGAAGAAACAGGTTCGATTTCAATCGCTCATAATGGGCGTATGATTCGCCGGCTTGATACCGAGCGCCTTGAAAACATCCTGCTCGCTTTCTTTCAGCCAGCGGAACGCTCTGTATTTAATTTCAAACCGTTTGATTGGTTCAAACGGGTAACGACTTCACAAAAACATGAGGAATGATGCTGTCTAAACTGAGGTCCATTGGAAAATTGATCCCCTTGTTCATAATCTCCTTGATTGTGGCAATCACGGTTTGGATACTGGCAGTCACCTCATCGGATCCGTCTGAGACGAAAATATACCCCAACCCCGTTCCCATTGAGATCATCGGCCAATCTACCAACCTGGTGGTTACCAGCGCTTTACCAGATACGGTTTCGATCACTTTACGTGCGCCGGCTTCCATATGGCAAACGCTTAGCGCCGGCAAAGCAAGTGTGCGCGCCTTTATCGATCTCTCCAGTGTGGGCGAAGGGGAGGTTACCGCGCCGGTACACGTGCAGGTCGGAATCCGCCCGGTAGAGGTGATTTCATTTACGCCAGATGATGTTGACTTGGTACTGGAAAAGATGGCGAACAAAAAATTTGACATCCTCGTGCTAAATCGCGGCGCGCTGCCAGTAGGCTATCAAACTGAGGATCCACGCCTATCTGAAACCACTGCAGTGGTTAGCGGCGCACAATCTGTTGTAGAGCAGGTTGCAGAAGTACGCGCCGTTTTAGACCTTTCGCAAGTGCGATCGGATATTGACCAAAGTATTACCTTGCAGGCGGTTGATAGCAACGGGATTCCGGTGCGGGAGGTTTCGATAATTCCTGAAAGCATCAATCTGATGCAAAGCGTCACCCAGAGAGGGGGCTACCGCAATGTGGTGGTCAAGGTGGTCATGGATGGGCAAATTCGTAATGGCTACCGGCTGACCAGCTTGACGGTAAACCCACCCACTGTAACCGTGTTTTCTTCTGACACTGCCACAGTGGATGCAC
Source organism: Anaerolineaceae bacterium (assembly GCA_018060515.1). Taxonomy (GTDB): domain Bacteria; phylum Chloroflexota; class Anaerolineae; order Anaerolineales; family Anaerolineaceae; genus UBA6107. The sequence goes on from JAGOVY010000098.1 coordinate 6,339, forward strand.
TGCCAGGTTATATCGAAACGCGAATCATCAGCCTGGTGGAGCGTGAACAGGGGTTTACCGAAGAGGTGGAGCTTAATCTTCCCTCTGGAGTGCAGGTGCTTGGCAGCTCACAGGTTTCGGTAAAAGTTGCAATCGAGCCGGTGATTAGCAGCGTTTCGATTTCCGAAGTGCAAATGGGTCAAACCGGGCTTGCCTCCAATCTTACAGCCATCATCACTCCGGCTAAAGCCAATATCATTCTGACGGGGCCGGTGCCTTTGTTGAACACTTTGTTTGTAAATGACCTCCGTGTACTGCTTGACCTTACTGGCTACCTGCCGGGTACCTATTCGATCGAGGCGAAACCTTCGCTCAACATCCCTGGTTTGTCAATTGAAAGTATTTCACCCGCCAGTTTTGAAGTCGTCATCAGTTCTCGAAAATAGAACAATCTCCGACTGAACTTCCATGGAATGGGGGTACAATTGGGGTTTGGATGTGTATAAATGACTAAACCTGTTGTTGCACTGGTCGGAAGGCCAAATGTTGGTAAAAGCACCCTTTTTAACCGCTTGTGTGGCGAAAGGCTGGCAATTGTCGATGAAATCCCCGGCACCACGCGCGACCGCATTTTTGCCGAAGCGGAATGGAGCGGACGTGTTTTTGATGTAGTGGATACAGGCGGAATTGATCCGCAGTCGAACAGCGCTGGTGCCCCGCTTTCGGTGGGGTCGGCTGAATTTATTGATGCCATTCGCTCGCAGGCATTGATTGCCGTCTCCGAAGCGGATGTGGTTATCTTTTTGGTAGATGCCATCAACGGCGTGACTCCGGCGGATATTGAAACAGCTCGCATCTTACGCAAAGCGCAAAAGGTGGTTGATGGCACTGCCCGCCCGCCGATATTGCTGGTGGTCAACAAGGCAGACAGCACCCGGCAGCGTGATTTGATTCACGAATTTTACGAACTCGGGCTTGGCGATCCTCATCCCATTTCTGCCATTCATGGCACCGGAACGGGTGATATGCTCGATGTTTTGATGGAAATGCTGCCTCACGAAGTTGTAGAAACTGAAGATGATTCTGTAAAAATCGCGATTGTTGGCAAACCTAATGTGGGAAAATCGAGCCTGCTGAATAAGCTCGCCGGTGAAGAACGCTCGATTGTCAGTGATATACCCGGCACCACCCGTGACGCAATTGACCTCAAACTCACTTATGATGGCTTGCCAGTCACCCTCATTGATACTGCGGGCATTCGCCGCCGCGGCAAGATTGACCCCGGCGTTGAAAAGTACAGCGTGGTGCGCTCAATGCGCGCCATCGAGCGTTGTGATGTTGCGCTGTTGATGATAGATGCCGAACAGGGCATCTCTGCTCAGGATACGCATATCGCCGGCTTTGTGAAAGATGCCTGGAAGAGCGCGGTTGTAATCGTGAACAAATGGGATTTGGTGGTGAAGGATACTTACACCATGCAAACCTATACCGACCGCATCTTGGAAGAATTAAACTTTATCAGCTACGTTCCCATTCTCTTTATCTCAGCCAAGAGCGGGCAGCGGGTTGACCGCGTGATGCCGCTGGCGTTGCAGGTGCAGGAAGAAAGATTGGCGCACGTAAACACCGGTTCTTTAAACCGCATTTTACACAAGGCGCAAGACATGCACATGCCGACCTCTCGTACCGGGTCTTCTATCAAATTATATTACGGCACCCAAGTGCGGACAGATCCGCCCACCTCTATGATTTATTGTAATAATCCGAAACTTGCACATTTTACCTACC
>JAGOVY010000099.1 GCA_018060515.1 Anaerolineaceae bacterium
ATCCACAATATTTTGTGATCGCGGCTGTCAGTGTCGTCTTGCCATGATCGATGTGGCCCATCGTCCCAATATTGAGATGCGGTTTATTCCTGTCAAACTTCTGCTTCGCCATGCTTCCTCTCCTTAGAGAAAATCAAAATCGGTTAATTAATTATCTTGTCTGCCACACCAGCAGCTACAGGGGCATAATGATCAAATTCCATTGTAAACACACCGCGTCCCTGCGTAGCGGAGCGTAATTCAGTGGCATAACCAAACATTTCAGACAACGGTACCATGGTATGAAGTGCCTGCGCGTTGCCTGGCCGTATATCCATCCCTAAAATAACGCCTCGGCGCGATGTCGCCTGACCAATTACATCACCGAGGTATTCTTCAGGAACAACAATTTCAGCTTTCATAATCGGCTCAAGCAGCACAGAATTACCTTTGGACAAGCCCTCGCGCAAACACAAGATTGCAGCCATCTTAAATGCCATCTCACTTGAGTCGACTTCATGGAAAGAGCCGTCAACCAATTGAACCAACAGGTCAGTTACCGGGTAACCGGCCAGAATACCTGATTCAGCGGCTTCTTTAACACCTTTTTCAACGGCAGGAATGTATTCTCTTGGAATCACACCGCCAGTAATTTTTTCTTCAAATTTTAAGCCGGAACCACGGTCTAATGGGAGAAGATTGAACACCACATGCGCGTATTGGCCATGACCGCCGGTTTGTTTTACATATTTATAAACAACAGATTTCACTTCGCGGCTGATCGTTTCGCGATAAGAGACTCGCGGTTTGCCTACGTTCGCCTGTACACGGAATTCCCGCAACATCCTGTCTACTAAAACATCCAGGTGAAGCTCTCCCATTCCGCCTAAAATCGTTTGACCTGAGTTCTCATCTGTATGAACTTTGAAGGTCGGATCCTCTTCGGATAAACGCTGCAAAGCAATCGCCATTTTATCCTGATCTGAGGTGGATTTGGGTTCAATCGCAATAGAAATTACCGGTTCAGGGAAGGTAATGCTCTCGAGGATGACGGGTTTTGATGTTTGACACAATGTGTCGCCGGTAAATGTCTCTTTCAACCCGAGCACTGCGCCAATATCGCCGGCGGCAACTTCATCAATATCTTCACGATGATCTGCATACATCCGTAGCAAGCGGCCAATACGTTCTTTTCGCCCTTTAATGGGATTTAAAACCATATCGCCGACTTTGACGGTTCCGGAATAAACGCGGAAGTATGCCAAGCGCCCGACATACGGATCGGTGACAATTTTGAAGACCAATGCGCTCATCGGGGCATCGTCTTCAGTCGGCAGCTCTATTGTTTTATCGCTATCGGGAATGTGCGCGCTGACAGCCGGAATATCCAGCGGCGATGGCAGGTAATCAATTACCGCATCCAGAACCAGCTGAACCCCTTTGTTGCGCAATGAAGAACCGCAGAAAACCGGGGTAGCTTTGATCTCTAACACAGCTTGGCGTAAAGCTTTTTTCATTTCTTCAACAGTGAGTTTTTCACCATCAAGGAACTTCAAAGTGAGATCATCATCCAGTTCGGCAATTTTCTCAACCATTTGTTCGCGCAGCAATTCTGCATCAGCTTCCATATCGAACGGAACAGGCCCATACTTTGGCTCTTTGCCTAGTTCATCATCAAAAAGAATAGCTTGCATGGTCAACAGATCAACCACACCTTTGAACCCGGCTTCACTGCCGATCGGAAGCTGCATTTGAATTGGGTTTGCGCCTAAGCGCTCGCGGATTGTGCCGATTGTGTAATCCAGAGAAGCGCCAAGACGATCCATTTTATTGACAAAACAAATTCGAGGAACGTTGTAAAGGTCAGCCTGCCGCCACACGGTTTCACTTTGTGGTTCAACACCCTGAACGGCATCGAAAACGACTACACCGCCATCCAGCACCCTTAATGAGCGCTGCACTTCAGCGGTGAAATCGATGTGCCCTGGAGTGTCGATTACGTTGATTTGGTAACCTTTCCATTCTGCTGTAACTGCCGCAGACATGATGGTAATCCCGCGTTCACGCTCCTGAGCCATCCAATCAGTAACGGTAGTCCCCTCATCCACATTGCCTATCCGATAGGTTCTGCCGGAATAATAAAGGATTCGCTCAGTTGTCGTGGTTTTACCCGCGTCAATGTGAGCAATAATCCCAATATTTCGGCACTTGTCTAACGGATGATTGCGTGACATGTCTTCCTAAGATTGATTCTGTTTTACATTCTGAAATGGGAAAAGGCGCGGTTCGCCTCAGCCATTTTATGGGTTTCTTCGCGTTTGCGTACTGCGTTACCCTGACTGTTAGAAGCCTCAATCAATTCTGTCGCCAATTTCTCAGCATAGGAATTGCCAGTGCGACTCGTTGCAGCGTCAAGAATCCAGCGCATGGCTAAGGTCATACGGCGATGCGATGGAACTTCCATAGGCACCTGGTATGTGGCACCGCCAACACGGCGTGGGCGTACTTCCATCACCGGGCCGACGTTCTTGAGGGCAAGGTCAACCACTTCTACGGGGTCTTTGCTGGTCTTCTCTTTAATGATGTCCATGGCGTCATACATAATCGTAGTAGCAACGCTCTTCTTGCCGCATTTCATAATACGGTGGATGAAAAAAGTAACCGGGATGCTGTTATAGCGCACATCTGCAGCTACTTCACGTGGTTCTGGTTTAGATCTTCGCATGAATTTACTCCGTCAAATCCTGATAATTACGCTTTAGGCCGTTTAGAACCGTATTTCGAGCGTCCCTGAGAGCGTTTGGCAACGCCGGTTGTGTCCAAAGTTCCGCGGACGATGTGATATCGAACGCCTGGCAGATCTTTTACACGACCACCGCGCACTAAAACAACCGAGTGCTCCTGAAGCTGGTGACCTTCACCGGGGATATAGGCTGTAACCTCAATACCATTCGAAAGCCTTACACGAGCGATCTTGCGGAGCGCTGAATTAGGTTTCTTAGGGGTCATGGTTCTCACCACAGTACAAACACCACGTTTCTGCGGTGCACCTTGCTCAAAACGAGAGCGGCGACCCTTTAATGAGTTAAGCGTGTATTGCAGGGCAGGCGCCTTGCTTTTGACGGTTTTAGTCTCACGACCTTTTCTGATCAACTGATTAATTGTTGGCACTTCTTCTTTGCCTCCGTAAAATTATTGCTTTCAAATACTTGTTGTAATAATGATGAAGACCATCTCTTGCAATGATGGCCTCATCCATAACACGAATCAAAACTGAGGTACACACATCACCACGAACCACCTGTGCAACGGCGGAAAATTATAACACGTTGATTTTTCATGGTCAAGTGAATCTTAGAAAAATCAAACGAGCATTCCGCTGATTGATTTACATCAACCCTTTCAAATCCTCTCCTAAACCTAACAGGCCGGTTTCCAGGCGCGGCGGTCGTACACGTTCTTCGTCTTTTCCAAAGCGGATCACTTCTTTAGTTTCCATAACGGCTTCAACCGCCAGACCAAGGCTCTGTAGTTCTTTAACCAATACCCTGAAGGATGCCGGCAAGCTTGGATCTTCAATTGCTTCACCCTTTACGATAGCTTCGTAAGTGCTCACCCGCCCCTGAACATCATCCGACTTCACGGTTAACATTTCCTGAAGAATGTAGGCTGCACCATAGGCTTCAAGCGCCCATACTTCCATTTCACCGAAGCGTTGACCTCCAAATTGCGCTTTACCACCTAAAGGCTGTTGTGTGACCAGGCTATAAGGTCCGGTAGACCGGGCGTGGACTTTATCTTCAACCAGGTGATGGAGCTTGAGCATCGTCATCACACCCACAGTAACGGGGTTGTCGTACGGTTGTCCGGTTTTTCCATCACGCAAGATTTGTTTCCCAAGAATCGGTAAAGCCAATCTCGCTTCATTGGCAAATTTCTCTGCTGTTTCAATAACCTTTTCATCTGCCAATTTAGCCGAAGCCACGCCATGTTTCTCGAGCCAAGTGCGCAGACAGGTCACGATGGCGCGGGTATCATTTTCGAGCCGAACTTTATCAGGCATATTTTGGTCTTCGTTTAATACTGGAGCTGGATCAAAACTATGCTCTTTCAACCACGATTCCAGATTAATTTTACGAGCATAGGAGGGGTCCGTTGCCATGCGCGCGAGATCGTATTTCTTATCAAGAGTCTCCTCAAGATACAACAATCTGACCTCATCCTCATCGCGAATCATCTCAACATCGTGCTCAATGCCATTCATCCATTGCCATGATTTTTCACCGGATTCACGCCAGGCCAGATCCACCAGCCAGGCACGCGCCAACTCGGCTTCAATTTCAAATTCGGTAGCGCCATCGAATACGGGTGTCACAGCCTCAAATCCGAGCTGTTTGGCTGCCCAACCCAGGTGAGTTTCGAGAACCTGACCAATATTCATACGACCCGGCACCCCCAACGGATTGAGGATAATATCAACCGGGGTACCATCTTCCAGGAAGGGCATATTTTCAACCGGTACCACACGTGAAACTACACCTTTATTTCCGTGGCGTCCAGCCATTTTATCGCCAGCGGTGATTTTTCGGCGCTGCGCCACTGAAACACGAACCATCATATCCACACCCGCAGAAAGATCAACATTATCTTCCCGGGTAAATACTTTTACATCCACAACCTTACCGCGTTCGCCGTGCGGCATGCGCAGAGAGGTATCTTTCACATCACGTGATTTCTCACCAAAGATTGCGCGTAAAAGTCGCTCTTCAGGAGTGAGCTCTTTCTCTCCCTTCGGAGTGATTTTCCCGACAAGGATGTCATTCGGGCCTACCTCAGCTCCAATACGGATGATGCCCTGCTCATCAAGATCCTTGATGGCATCTTCGCCAACGTTGGGAATATCACGGGTAATTTCTTCTGGGCCAAGCTTAGTATCACGCGCTTCAACTTCATATTTTTCAATATGAACTGAAGTGAACTTATCGGCGTGCACAAGCTTTTCAGAAATAAGGATGGCATCTTCAAAATTCCCACCCTCCCAAGACATAAAAGCCACCACCACATTTTGACCAAGCGCCAACTTGCCATTCACTGTGGAGGAAGAATCTGCGAGGATATCACCTTTGCGCACGCGCTGACCCTTCACCACAGCCGGGCGTTGGTCGATACAGGTGCTTTGATTTGAACGTTGATACTTTCGTAAAGCATAAACCTGGTTTTTACCTTCAGCGTTTCTGACCATAATTTGCTGACCCGTAACAGAAACCACGTCTCCATCTTCGTATGCAACAACCACCTGCCCCGAATCCATCGCGGCATACTTCTCCATACCGGTGGAAATTAATGGGCTGTCAGGATTTACCAGCGGAACCGCCTGCGCCTGCATGTTCGAACCCATCAACGCCCTGTTGGCGTCATCGTGCTCGAGGAAGGGAATCAGAGCGGCGCTGATACCCACCACTTGGTGTGGTGAAACATCCAGGTAATCCACACTTTCAGGAACAGTGTGAATGAAATCACTGTGAAAACGACAGGAAATTTGATTGAGAACAAACTCATTAAATTCATTGAGCAAGGTGTTTGCCTGCGCAATGACTTTTTTATCCTCAGCATCCGCTGACAGGTATTCAACATCTCCAGTTGCGAACGGCTTTACAAGAATCATTTCCTTCTTTGTCTTTTTGATTTTTGAAAGTAGTTTCGCGTCAATCCGTACGCCATCTTCTGCAATCACTTCACCCGAATTCTCATCGACAATTCTCTCACGCAAGAGGCGTCCTTCGAGGCGAGGGTCATTTATCGCGAGCGAATTTAAAACCTTGCGATAAGGGGTTTCAATAAATCCATATTCATTTACCCGAGCATAACTTGCCAAACGCCCAATCAATCCGATATTCGGGCCTTCCGGTGTTTCAATGGGGCAGATACGCCCATAATGCGAGTGATGCACGTCACGAACATCGAAACCAGCGCGTTCACGCCTTAAACCACCCGGTCCCAATGCAGAAAGCGTGCGTTTGCTGCGCAGTTCTGCCAACGGGTTGGTCTGATCCATAAATTGAGATAACTGCGAAGAGCCAAAGAACTCGCGCAACGCCGCCACTACCGGACGAATATTGATGAGGCTTACCGGAGAAACCTGGTCTTGATCGCGAATAGACATACGCTCTTTAATCACTCGTTCCATCCGGCGAAAGCCGATACGCAGTTTGTTTTGAATCAGTTCGCCATTGGTTTTTACACGGCGGTTACCCAAATGGTCAATATCATCTTTATCTTCAATTTCATTATTAATCAGAATCATACGTCTGATAAGGTAAACAATATCCCACTTTGTGATGGTACGATGTGCCACTGGGATGCGGTTCATGAGATCAAGTTTCTGGTTCAGCTTATAACGACCAACCCGCTCCAGATCATAATGCCGGTTATCAAAGAGCTGCTCTGCCATAAACTGGCGGGCATTATCAAGGTTCGCAGGATCTCCGGGGCGCATGCGCTTAAAGAACTCAATCAAGGCTGCTTCGGCAATTGTCTGCCCGCCGCTCAAATCCCACACAGGCTCCTGGCGGATGGTGGATGGGATAAATTGTCTGTCGGTATTGTTATCAATATCGCTGAAAAGCGTGATAAGTTCTTCGTCAGACCCTGTTTTTACTGGAGATTCTCCGGGCAGCAAATCATCTACTGCAGCGAGCGCACGCAGGAAAATGGTGATAGGAACTGTGCGCTTGCGGTTGTACTTAAGAATGAGGTAGTCATTCTTGCGTGTTTCAAACTCCATCCATGCGCCGCGGTCTGGAATCAATTTCGCCATCGCCAGCCTGTGCCCGGTAGCGCGATCCACCGGTGCTTCAAAATACACGCCTGGAGAGCGAATGAGTTGTGAAACCACCACGCGTTCGGTGCCGTTGATAATAAATGTACCCTTCTCGGTCATTTCAGGAAAATCACCGAGGAAGATATCAGATTTTACCGGTTCGGGGATATCCGGTCCGGAAAGCAGGACAGACACATAAAGCGGGCAGGAATATGTAAGGTCGCGTTCGACACATTCTTCAATCGAGTGCTTGGGAGGGTCGAACCAGTATTTGAGATCCCATTGCCTGGCTTCTTCACTTCGCCCTGGAAAATGCAATTTCATTCCTTTGTTGTATGATTCAATAGGCGAAATCTCATGTAAAAGATCCTCAAGCCCTTCATCCTTCAGGCGCTTGAATGATTCAAGTTGAACTTCAATCAGGTCAGGCAGCTCATAAATGGTCGGTATTCGTGCGTAAGATTTGGTCGGTAAAACAGAAGCCATTGGTTTCTCCTATGTCAATCGAAACTGGCAATAATTGAATAGATTCACAGCCCATACAAAGGATGGGATGCGCAATTTTGTATTATATCAACCCCTATCTGAATGGTCAAGAAATTCTTGGTTTTAATTCGGACTTTGGTACTTTTGCTTTTGACGCCCACATCGCAAGTGTAGCCTCTCAATTTAGCCGAACTAATTCTCCGCTCACAATCCCTCCAGGAGAAAAGCGGATAATGCCAAAAGAAAGCTGGTGATCTGGTTTTTCTGCCACGCTGCACGAACCAGGGTTCATAAAGAACACCCCGGCTTGATTTCGACATTCAGCATGATGCGAATGCCCAAACAGCAGGACGTTCGCATCTGGTGCAAAAGCCAGCAGCCTGCGAGAATAACGCTCAAAATTGTATCCGAGCAGCAGGTTATCCATTTTATCTTTCCAATACTGATGAAAGTTGAGATGCCCATGTGTGAGGAAAACTCGGCGATTATTCAGCAGAAACGTGCGGTTCAATGGGAGTGTCTTTGTAAACAGCCAATCTCGGTTGCCTCTTACCGCATAAACCGGCGCAAATTGTTCTAACTCGGCGATGACTCTCGGGTGTGAAATATCTCCCGCATGGATAATCAGGCGGGGCTGCAGAGATATCAACTTGTTTACAAGCTCAGGGTGCAGCTCTCGTACTCGGTCTGGGATGTGCGTATCAGCGATGATCGCGCAGGTAATTGTCTCTTTTGAAGATAATTCAAGATCTGTCATACTTATTGTAGCAGTTTCTCGA
>JAGOVY010000021.1 GCA_018060515.1 Anaerolineaceae bacterium
TTGATTTTCACAGGTTCATTGCCTGCCGTGCTGAAATTCTTCGGCACATAAATTTCTTAGAGGTTCTTTATTCAAATCTTGATGTTTGAAAAAACTAAAGGAGGAAAAAATGACAGTCCCACCCAGCCTTGATATCCCACCTCAGACAGTTGTTACCCGGCCCCCCTCCCTGCAAACTAAAGATAGCTCCCTCGCGCTTGCCAGTTTGATTACAGGCATTTTGGGGTGGACAATCTTACCGCTTCTTGGCTCCGTGGTTGCCATCATCACCGGGCATCTTGCCAAGAAGGAGATTAAAGAGAGTTATGGCACAATCAGCGGCAGCGGCATGGCCAGCGCAGGGTTAATCCTTGGATATGTTCAGTTGGGGTTTTTCGTACTCGCCGTGCTGGCAATTATTGTTCTCTTGCTGCTATTTCCAGTTAACAACCTTTTCGGCTAATCGATAATTTGCTGCCACTCTCATAGACACATTGATCCATTTCCTTTATCGAAAATGGCTGATAAAACGCAACTTTTTTTGGGGTTTTGCGTAATTAATATATAGATTCAACACAAATAGGAGAACGAATGACTGAAAATATACCTCAAGTAACACCACCTTATCAACAACCCGTAACTTATCCGGTTGTCAAGCGCGATAGTACGCTTGCGCTCATCAGCATGATTTCTGGTATCGTAGGCTGGACGATCCTCCCGTTTATTGGTTCGATTGTCGCCGTGATTACTGGTCACCTCGCGAAAAAAGAGATCCGCGAAAGCGGAAATACAATGAGCGGAGATGGCATGGCGCTGGCAGGGATCATCCTGGGATATACGATGATCGGTATTTCACTGCTTGCTCTGATCGTCATCCTTGTGTTCGTCCTGGCTCTGGTTCCAGCAATCGGAACCTGGTAAACAGGTTTAAGCCGCTTCGGCTGCCTGACAATTAAGGTCAAACACAAATAAAAGCTTCCGCGAAATGCGGAAGCTTTTATTGTCTCTCTGTCAGTCGCTAACTTCTGCAAGCTCTCAGTGAATAAGAGGAATATGGTAAACTTATGCGGCGATAATCTAACGATAAGAAGGAACTCCTTAATGCCTGCAATTTATCCATTCACTGCTATAGTCGGACAAGAACGAATGCGTCGTGCACTGGTGCTCAACGCGGTAGATCCACGTATCGGAGGGGTGCTCATCCGCGGTGAAAGAGGGACCGCAAAATCTACAGCAGCCAGGGCATTGGCGGCATTGCTGCCGAACGTGAGGGTGGTGGTGGACTGCCGTTTTGGCTGTGATCCTGATAAACCAGCTACCTGGTGCACAGAATGTCGTGAGCGCGCCGAACAAAGCGAGCAGTTGGCTGCAATTACTCGACCGACTCCCTTTGTCAACTTGCCGGTTTCGGCAACTGAAGATCGCGTCGTCGGTACATTGGATATTGAGAAGGCGATTCAAAAAGGGGTGCGAAGTTTTGAACCGGGTGTGCTTGCGGCGGCCAACCGCGGGCTGCTTTACATAGATGAGGTCAACCTGCTCGATGATCACGTTGTGGATGTGCTGCTTGATGCTGCCGCCATGGGCGTGAACATTGTGGAACGTGAGGGGATCTCTTTCACCCACCCTGCGCGTTTCATCCTGGTGGGGACAATGAACCCTGAAGAGGGAGACCTGCGGCCACAGCTGCTCGATCGCTTTGCGCTTTCGGTTGAAATCCATGGAATTCGGGATGCGCGCGAACGTGTACAAATCATGGAACGCAATATTGCCTTCGAAGAAGATTCCAACTTGTTTAATCAAACCTGGCAGGATAAGGAACAGGAACTCTCACTACAGATTGAAAAAGCCCGCGAACTGGTGGACGCGGTGAGCTATACACGGCAGAACCTGCTTTCAATTGCTGCATTGACCGCTTCGCTGCATGTTGACGGTCATCGCTCTGATCTGGTCATCCTTAAAACCGCGCGCGCTCAAGCCGCATTTGACAACCGCAGAGAAATTACTGACCGCGACATCGCACTCGCCGCTGAACTGGCCCTGCCGCATCGCTTGAAAAGCGGACCCTTTCATCGTGATGAGATGGGGATGGAAGAATTACAGGAAAGAATTGAACAACTCCAAGGCGGTTCTTCTACTGGCAAGCGCCAAGAAGAATCCTACGGTGAAATGGGGGATGAGGAGTCACCAAGTTCAAAAAAAGCGTAACGCCGGAAGAAACCGGCGGACCCTCCCCTCAACAGGGGCAACCAGAACCCACGCTGCAGAACCCTTTCACCAAGAATGACGCCTTTTGGTGGACTGGCGGTAAAACTATGCCAAACGGCGAGGAGTTTAACCCGCGAAAGCTCGACACCCCTCTGGATAAAATCATGCGTTCCTATGCCGGCAGGCGCTCAGTCACCCGAACCGAACGGAAACGCGGCAGGTATATTCAATCACGTCCTGCGCATGGCAGAGCAGATGACCTGGCATTTGACGCCACTGTGCGTGCCGCTGCACCTTTCCAAAAAGAGAGAAGCGATATTAAAGACCGCTACCATGTGGCTTTCGCTGTGAAACCAGGAGATTATATGAAGAAAGTGCGGGTCAGAAAGGCAGCTAATCTGATCCTTTTTCTGGTTGATGCATCCTGGTCAATGGCGGTATCTGAACGGATGGCAGCCACCAAAGGCGCCATCATGTCGCTGCTGACCGATGCCTATCAGCGGCGCGACCGTGTAGGTTTGGTGGTGTTCCAGAAAAACCTGGCCACTCTGGTTCTTCCACCGACCAATTCGGTAATGCTGGCTGAAAACGCCCTTGAGGATATCCCCATTGGCGGTAAAACTCCTCTGAGCGCCGGTTTGATGATGTCTTATGAAGTACTACGCAAAGAAAGACTGCTGCACCCTGATGTGATGCCGCTGCTGATCGTACTGACGGATGGTGCCGGCAACGTATCGATTGGCTTTAGCGCGCCGCAGGAGGAAGCTTACAACATTGCCTCTTTGATTGCGCAAGAGAACATTCACAGCGTGGTTATCAACATGGAACACCCAGCATTTGACCAGGGGTTGGCTCGATCGCTGGCAGACCACCTGAACGCACCGTGTTATACCATTACCGACCTGAAAGCGGAGAGCCTGTTCATGACAGTTCAGCAAGAAATCCGTCAGGTCCATGCCAATATTCCGCTCGACTTTAAAAAATAGCTGCTTATGCAGGCGGTTTCTTGCTTGCTCAGTTTTTGTGCCCGTGATATTATGAGTTTCAGGAACCACTCATGTTCAAGGATTCGGTTAGTCGTTCGCGTCAAAAATCAATTTTGACCACCGTCATTCTCATTACAATCCCCTGTTACCTGGTGGGTTTGATTGTTTTGTGGGTCGGCAATGGCGTACAAGGCAGGGCAACCCCAACGCCCACAGAGACACTTTACTTTGAAGAACAAACACCAGTTTCACCGATGCCGGGTACACCAACCCTTCCGCTGCCGTCTGCAGTATTTCCGAGCGCCACGGCAACCCCTACCCCGACAATTTCGCTGACGCCAACCATGACTCGAACCTACCTCATTCCAACTTCAACTGCCAGCTTTACCCCCACCATAACCGTCACCGAAACATTGGCTCCAACTGCTACCGATACGCTCACGCCTGACTCTTCTGGCGGCGCTCCACCCCCATAACCCACTTTATTGTCTTGGAGAAATTATGGATCAGATCGAGAAATTTTTAGTTACTCTTTTAGATGCTCCTGGATTATCCGGTTATGAAAAACCGGTGAGCGAGCTGATAAAAAAACAATGGGAACCCTTAACTGATCAGATAGAAGTCAGCCGGTTGGGATCTTTACATGCCTTGCGCCAGGCCGAAGGTGCGGGCAGCCACCCCAGCCTGATGATTGCCGCCCACATGGACGCCATCGGTTTTATGGTTAAAGAAATTCGTGATGGGTTTATATTCATCACTACAATTGGTGGGATCGACCCGAGGATTCTGCCTGGTCAAATGGTCACAATTCATGGGACAAAAGAGTTCCGCGGCGTAGTGCAGATGATTCCAGACCGGTTGACACAGAACCTGGCAACTGGCAGCGCTCCTGAGTTTCCCCGCCTTTTTGTGGATACCGGATTAAGCAGTGCAGAGATAAAGCGCACAATCCAACCCGGATGCGTAATTTCGTTTGCTAATGCACCGCTGCAATTTAATGGCGCATATATCAGCGGGCACAGCCTCGACAATCGCGCCTCTGTCGCCGCCTTGACTGTATGCCTGGAAGAGATCAGAAACTATCGTCTGAGCTGGGATGTTTGGTGCGCCGCAACCGTTCAAGAAGAACGCGGATTGCTTGGCGCGGCGACTTCTGCTTTTGCGCTTGAACCTCAAATCGCTATTGCTCTGGATGTTACCTTTGCCAAAGAACCCGGCTTGAACAGCCATGAAACTTTTCCATTAGGTAAGGGTGTTACGCTCGGCATCGGCGCGAATATTCATCCGGCGCTTCATAAGGAGTTCAAACGACTGGCGGATGAAATTGATTTACCTTATTCGATCGAAACGATGCCGCGCGGATCCGGCACCGACGGTATGGCAATGCAAATTTCTGCAGCCGGTATCCCGACTCTGGTAATAGGCATCCCTATCCGCTACATGCACACCCCTGTTGAACTCACTTCTCTGGCTGACATTCGGCGTGCCGGGCGTCTGCTCGCCCGCTTCATCACCAGCCTGAACGCAGATTCGCTCTCAACGCTTTTCAATGGAGGCGCGGCATGAAAACCAAAATTTCACGTGCACAAATCAGCTTATTGGAGAAATTGAGCAATGCGGTTGGCGTCTCGGGTGATGAAGATGAAATCCGCAAGCTTGTGATTGAAGAGATTAAACCACTGGTCGACGAATTTACCATCGATTCCATGGGCAACCTACTCGCAATAAAACATGCCAAAACCCCCAATGCCTTGCGCCTGATGTTCGCTGCCCACATGGATGAGATTGGTTTCATGCTGGTGCAAGATGACGGCGACGGGATCTTCGCTTTTGAAGCTGTGGGGGGAATAGATGAACGTCAGCTCCCTGCAAAAAACGTGCTCGTAGGCAAAGCGCGCGTGCCCGGTGTAATTGGAAGTAAGCCCATTCATCTTTCGAGCCCTGGCGATCGAAAAAAAGCCTCCCCCATATCATCCATGCGCATTGACATCAGCCCTGCCAGCGCGGGCAAGGTAAAAGTTGGCGACTACGCAACCTTCAGCACTCAATTCTGGCAAACTGGTGGCGCTCTCTTCGGCAAAGCACTGGATGATCGCCTGGGCGTGGCCACGCTGATTGAACTCGCCCGGCAGAATCCCGCCAAAGCCGAGATTTTATTTGCTTTCACAGTTCAGGAAGAGGTGGGTTTACGCGGCGCGCGAGTTGCAGCCTATAACTTCCAGCCAGAAATTGCCTTCGCAGTAGATTCAACCCCGGCTTTTGACCTGCCCATGGTTGAAGAGGGTGCGGAAAATACGCAATATAACACTCGCCTTGGCGCCGGTCCGGCAATCTACCTGGCAGATTCAGGTACACTCTCTGATCCGCGCTTGATTCATTTCCTGACGCAATTGGCTGAGCATCATCAAATCCCTTACCAGTTCCGCCAACCCGGCGGCGGCGGCACAGACGCCGGCGCTATCCACCTTAGCCGCGGCGGCATCCCTACCGTGTCCATCTCTGTTCCGGGGCGGTATGCCCATTCCCCCATCCTGCATGCCAGGCTCTCCGACTGGGAGAACACACTTTCTTTACTGCGCCTGGTGATGGAAGAGGCAGACAGCTCGATTTTGAGTAATGATCGATAACGATTCTATATAAAAGGATAAGCCATGAAAGAACTCTTGCAGCGACTCACACAGGTACCCGGTCCATCCGGATATGAAAGCGCCATCAGAGACACAATTAAGGAAATCATCAGCCCTTACGTGAATGACCTTCGGGTTGATGCATTGGGTAATTTAATCGCAAAAGTGGGGGAAAAAGCAGAAAACGGCAGGCGTGTGATGGTCGCCGCACACATGGATGAGATCGGTGTCATCGCCAGTCATGTAGAAAAGAACGGATTGGTGAGATTCAGTAATATTGGAACCATTTTACCGCGCAACCTTCCAGGCAGCCGGGTGAGGTTCCTCAACGGCACACGCGGTGTCATCAACAGCGACAAGTCCGAAGATGCTGCGAAAATTCAGCCGATCAACCAGTTCTTCATTGATGTCGGCGCCAGCAGTGAGAAAGATTGCCCGGT
Source organism: Anaerolineaceae bacterium (assembly GCA_018060515.1). Lineage (GTDB taxonomy): Bacteria > Chloroflexota > Anaerolineae > Anaerolineales > Anaerolineaceae > UBA6107. Next base: position 6,241 of record JAGOVY010000021.1, read on the forward strand.
AAAAACAGGCGACCTGGCCGTTTTTGATCGTGAGTTTCTTGACATGGGGCAAAGGGTCAGTTCAAAAGCATTCGATGACCGGTCTGCATGCGCCTTATTGATTGAGATCATCAAGCGCATCAAGAATTCGCCGCATGAAATTTACTTTGTGTTCAGTGTGCAGGAAGAAGTGGGATCACGCGGTGCCACAACAGCCGCTTATCAATTAGAAGCTGATCTTGGAATTGCCGTTGATGTAACACCAGCGAGCAACATTTTTGGCGTGCAGCCGCAGGTTTCTCTTGGGGCTGGGCCGGCCATAAAGGTGCGCGATGCCGGTCACCTCTCTGACCCTGACGTTGTAAAATGGATGGTCGACGGAGCCAAAGCTATTAAAGTTCCCTACCAAATGGAAGTTTTAGATGTTGGTTCTACCGATGCGCGCGCCATGCAAATTTCACGGGCAGGGATGCTTTCAGGCGTTATATCTCTCCCATGCCGTTATGTGCATTCTCCATCTGAAGTTATTGATATGGGCGATTATCAAAACGCGGTAGACCTGGCAGTGCATTTATTAAATCACCCGATTAGGTTAGGCGCATGACGAAAAAGGCAGGGCAACGCTTTTTCATCCTCATGGCAGTTTTTCTGCTGGCATTCCCTTTGGCGGGGTGTGCACAGCTGATGGATGAATTTCCGTTTCTCCAACCTGCTACAGTGGAACCTGCTGCGCCTATCGAAATTTCAGCAACCCCAACCGCAGTGGTTGAGCCGACACAAGCTGCGCCTACTGCAGACCCCAACCAGGTGACTATCTGGCTTCCGCCGGCATTTGATCCGGATAACGGTTCACCAGAAGGCAAACTGCTTAAGAAGCAATTGCAGCTTTTCAGCGAGGCGAATGGGGGAATAGACGTGAATGTGCGCATTAAAGCACTCAGCGGACCAGCAAGCCTGCTTGAATCACTGACAGCCACAAGCCTGGCGGCACCAGGTGCGCTGCCGGGGCTTGTTATCTTGCCGAGAAATGATCTGGTTGCCGCAGTGGAGGCCAGACTGCTTGTTCCGCTTGACGGAGACAACCCGCCTTCACAACAGATAGAAACCTTCGCGCTGGCTGCTGAACTGGCTGAGGTGAATGATATCGCCTATGGCCTGCCCTTCGCGGCTGATGCCCTATCTATCGCCTATAATTCACTTCAGGTTGCCTACCCCCCGACCCAATGGCGTGAGCTTTGGCAATTACAAAAGATTCTGGCTTTCCCGGCGGCTGAGGCAGAAGCTATTTTCACTGCTTTGCTTTATCAAGACAAAGGCGGTAATTTCAGGCATAATGAATCGCAGATAACCTTGCAGGAAGAAGCATTACAGCAAACTTTGATCTTCCTGGCAGATGGGGCAAACAAGAATGTATTCCCTTACTGGCTGACAAACTACACCACTTATGCCGAGTCATGGCAGGCGTTGAGAGATGCGCGCTCTACCTTTTCAGTTATTTGGGCTTCACAATACCTTGAAGAAACCCCAGCCAACACACTCATCCACCCGGTACCCACATTTGGCACTGAAAAATTAACCCTGGCAGATGGCTGGGTCATTGCCTTCCCAGAAACTTCACCAGAGCGATTCGAGTTGAACCAGAAGCTCGCCGCCTATTTGGTTGAACCCGAATTTCAGGGAGAATGGACGGAGAGCGCCGGGTTGATCCCCTTGAGCGAGGAAGCTCTGACGGTTTGGGAAAACACTGAGGTTTCAGCGATATTGATGGAAATCGCCGAATCTGCTCACCTGGCACCCCCGGCGCCAGTTTTAGACGTCGTTGGCCCGCTTTTCTCGCAGGCAACCATCGAAATGCTGCGTCAGAAAGCCACTTATATTGAATCTTCGAATAGAATTATCAAGGAACTCGCTGAGTGAGGGTAAGGGAATCGATGAAAGAGTTTTGGCGAAAACTAAAAGAGAATACCTTCGGAGAATCTGGCTTTGTTGGCCGGGCATTCTTGATCTTTTTTGTTATTGCCCTCATGATTGGCGCAATGGTTCTCAGCGGACCCAAACCCGGGGATGATTTCGACCCGTTGGCGACGCCCACCAAATCAACCCTCGCGACTCAACCCAGCACCAGCACCACCGGAAGACCTCTCTCCGGAGAATATGACTTGACCAGAGGGGTGATTCTGGCGGTTACAATTGTGGTAATTGTGATCTTTATTGGTGCTGGGGTTCACTTGCGTTTGGATCATAAAAAGAAAAACGCTAAGCCCAACGCTGACCGCTGAAAAGCAGTTTGCTACTCCCCTAATAACACAGCGAGATATTGCTCAGTAATTTGCTCAATATCAAAATTCATTTCGGCTTTGCGCCGGGCGCCGCTGCTCAGCAAAACACGATTCTCAAATACCTGCGTCGCAGCCTGGCTAAGGTTGTTCACATCAGGAGGCTCAAGCTTCCAGACATCCGCGCCATAGGCCGCAATTCGGCCGGCATCCTCGCTCACCAATTCTGGCAGCGCTCCCGTATCGTATGCAATCACCGGCAGACCGCAAGCCATGGCTTCGAGGACTGAATTTGGGCATGCCGCGTTGATATCAGCAGAATAGAGCAGATGCGCAGAACGGTTGAGCTCGGGTACTGCTTCGTGATTAACCACACCAAACCACTTAACCGGTATTCCTGTGCTTTCGATCTTGCGACGCAAGTGCTGGGGTACATCTCCCGCTACAGCAAGCTCGTAAACATGCTTGGCTGGCAGGTTCAATTGCTGAATTAAACGCGCCGCGCTCTCCAAACCACCTTCATATCCGCCGCCATAATGTCCCTCCACCATCAGCACGCGCCGACGGTCTGAGGGGATTTGCTGCGGCGATGATGAAAAGAGCGTGAGATCAACACCATTGTGAATGATGAACTGAGGTTTTTCAAGCACCTGATACTGGCGCTCCCACCAGGCGCGAGCAAAATGGCTCTGGTAGATGATTCTATCTGCCTGCAGGCGTAATTGTCGTAGTCTCAGGTTGCCGAATTCTGCTTTGATAAAATGCTTTACGCCGGTAAATTTTCGGCGATGCACCCAATTCATGCCGTTAAGGCGCTGCACCACGCGTACACCGGCGCGCTGAGCAGAAACCACTGCCGAAAAATCATGCGCCGCGCCAAATACCAGCAGCGCAGTGAGCGATGGTTCGAGCGGGTTATGACTCACCATGACACCGCGGCGCTGCATGGCACCTACCAGGCCAGACTGGAAAGATGCCGGACCACCTAACCCAAGTTTATGAGGAATGATGCAGATTTTCGTCTTGGAATAATTCAATCTCTGCCGCCTCGCACCCGTATTACCTCACCGCTGGTGGGAAGTTAAGAATCGCTTCAACAATACGCCCGGCGGCTTTCCCATCACCGTACAGGTTGGTCACACGCGCCATCTCTGCCAGCGCGTCAGAATCATCCAACAGGTGCGCCGCCTCACGCACGATCTTCTGCGGATCTGTGCCTACAAGTTTGAGCACCCCGGCGTCTACGCCTTCGGGTCTTTCGGTAACCTCGCGCAGCACCAGCGCCGGCTTCCCCAAGCCTGAAGCTTCTTCTTGAATACCTCCTGAATCGGTCAGCACGAGTGTGGAATGTTTAATCAGATGGATGAGAGTGATGTAATCAACCGGTTGAATTAACGTAACTGCGGGTATGCCTTCGAGCATGCGATGTACGACACTTTGAATGTTCGGGTTGGGATGAACCGGATAAACAATTCGAAGACTGCTGCCATATCGTTCTGCAAGCGATTGAACCGCTTCACAGATATGCTTAATCGGCTCGCCAAAGTTCTCGCGGCGATGTGCGGTGAGCAGCACAAGCCGCCTGCCGCCCTGCCTGACACCCCATTCTTCCAACCAGGCGCGGACATTCGGTGGTGTTTCGGTTTTTACAATCTGCTGTAAGGCGTCAATCACCGTATTGCCCGTGACTCTTATACGAGAAGCAGGAATGCCTTCTCGCAGCAGGTTTTCGCGGCTGCGTTCAGTTGGCGCAAAATGCAGGTCAGCGATGACGCTGGTGAGGCGGCGATTAATCTCCTCCGGAAACGGCTGCTGCTTGTCTCCGGTGCGCAGCCCGGCTTCAACATGCCCCACGCTGATACCGCGGTAGAAGGCTGCCAGCGATGCCGCCATCACGGTGGTTGTGTCGCCCTGTACCAGCACCCAATCAGGTTTTTCGTGTTCGAGCACCGGGTCCAGGCTGGAAAGGATACCAGCGGTCAGATCTGCCAATGATTGATCGGGGCGCATCAGGTTCAAATCCTGCTGCGGGTGAATATTGAAGAGTTTGAGCACCTGATCAAGCATTTCGCGGTGCTGAGCGGTAACACAAACGCGCGATTCGATGTTTTTGTTCTGGCTTAGCGCCTGAACCACCGGAGCCATCTTCACGGCTTCGGGACGGGTGCCAATAATGGAAAGGACACGCAGTGAGCTCATCGGATGGAGTTCTTTCTGTCGCCAAGCCTTTCGACGGTAAAACCAGCGCTGCGCCAGGCTTCGGCCGCCAGACAGTTCACCGTATCCACTACCAGGCGCGCCGGGGTTAATTGTGCAACATCGTGCGGGTTGAGTTGGCGAAATTGTTCATGCCCGACCAGGATCAACAGCACTTCGGCATCTTTAATCGCTTCGCTAAGGTTGGCGCTAATTGTCGCCCCATCGATTTTATAATCACCCTTAAAAGGTTCACAGGCGTTTACCTGCACCCCCAACCCCACCAATTTATGCACTACCTCAACAGCCGGGCTTTCGCGCAGGTCATCTACATCCGGCTTATAAGCCAGCCCAAGCACGGCTGCACGCCTGCCGGCCACAGGGGTGAGCAGCTGCAATAAAGTTTCAATCACAAAATCAGGCTGTGTGTCGTTGACCTTGCGCGCGGCGAGGATGAGCGGGGTGATATCAGGCGCAGACTCCACTAAAAACCACGGATCAACGCTGATGCAATGCCCGCCCACACCAGGACCCGGGTTGAGGATGCGCACCCGAGGATGCCGGTTGGCAATGGCGATGGCTTCCCAAACATCCACGTTGAAGCGGTCTGCCAGTCGTGAAAACTCGTTGGCAATCGCGATATTCACATCGCGATAAGTGTTTTCCATTAATTTAACCATCTCTGAGGTGGTGGCATCGGTGAGCACAATTTCACCGGCAACAATTTTCTGGTAAAGCTGCCTGCCGGCAAGCGAAGAGGCTTCGTTGATGCCGCCAATGACGCGCGCGTTCTCCACCAGTTCTTTCATAATTTGCCCCGGCAGCACTCGTTCTGGCGAGTAAGCGAGCAGGAAATCTTCGCCTCCATGCAACCCCGATTCCTCCAGAATGGGCAGCACCACCTGTAATGTTGTCAGCGGCGGAGAAGTGGATTCGAGCACCACCAGATTGCCGCGGCGCAGTACGGGTACGATGGAGTGTGCTGCCGCACGAACATAGCTCAGGTCGGCTTGCTTGCCTTCACGGAAGGGGGTTGGGACAGCGATAATGAAAGCATCTGCCTCAACCGGCGCGGAGGATATTGCCAATGCCCCCGTTTGCACCACAGCAGCTACCACCTCCTGCAGGCCAGGCTCATAGATGTGAACCTTCCCCTGGCGCAGGCTTTCGACCACGCGCGGATCACTGTCAACGCCGGTAACCTTCAGCCCCTTGCTGGCAAACATGCTTGATGTCGGCAACCCGATATATCCTAAACCAATGACGCAGAGTTGATTGAAATCCATCATCCATTCCTTAATAAGACAGGTGTGTGTGTGATTATGCCACAAATTGGCGCTCCTGTGAGGCATTCTTGCGCATCCGGCGAATCAGTTGGTCATTTATTAAGCAAGCCATTTAAAAAAGAGCCTGCACGCGGCAGGCTCTTTTTTTGCGAGTGAAAATTATGAAACTTCGGCTTCTTCGAACTGGCTGTTGTAAAGCGTGGCGTAAAAACCGTTTTTGCGCAGCAATTCTTCATGCGAACCATGTTCGACGATATCTCCTTTATCCATCACCAAAATGCGGTCAGCATTGCGAATGGTAGAAAGGCGATGGGCGATGATGAACGAAGTACGCCCTTGCATCAAGTTTTCCATCGCTTTCTGAATGAGTACCTCGGTACGCGTATCGACTGATGAGGTAGCCTCATCAAGGATGAGCAGGCTCGGTTTCGATAAGACAGCGCGGGCAATCGTCAAGAGTTGTTTCTGACCCTGAGATATGTTTGAGGTTTCTTCGTCCAGCAGCATATTGTAGCCATCTGGCAGCGTGCGGATAAAGTGATCGACGTTGGCAATACGCGCTGCCTGATACACCTCTTCATCGCTAGCCTCAAGGTTGCCAAAACGGATATTTTCCATGATGGTGTTGTTATACAGCCAGGCATCCTGCAGCACCATGCCAAACTTGTCGCGCAGCCCGGCACGGGTGAAATCGCGAATATTGTTTCCATCCACAAGGATGGCGCCGCTCTGAATGTCATAGTAGCGCATCAGCAGTTTAACCAGGGTGGTTTTTCCGGCGCCGGTTGGACCGACAATGGCGATGGTTTGCCCGGGGAGAATTTCAGCCGAGAAATCGTTGATGATCGGAATTTCGGGATTATAGCCGAAGTGCACATGCTGAAACTCCACATGCCCCTTAACTGAGCCTTTCTCAACCGGTTCAGTGGTATCAGCAGGTTCTTCTACTTCAGCGAGGAATTCGAACACGCGTTCAGAGGCTGCGGCGGTTTGCTGCAGTACGTTGGCAATGTTGGCGATTTGGGTTATCGGTTGAGTGAAGTTGCGGACATACTGAATGAACGCCTGAATGTCACCAACTGTGATGAAGCCGCGGAAAGCCATGATGCCGCCCAGCACTGCCACAGCCACATAGCCCAGGTTGCCGACAAAGTTCATGATCGGCATCATCAAGCCCGAGAGGAAGTTGGATTTCCAGGCTGAGCTATACAGGGTTTCGTTGAGTTGATTGAAAGTTTCAACGCTGCGTTTTTCACCATTAAAGGCTTTGACCACAATATGCCCGCCGTACATCTCCTCAACATGCCCATTGACATGCCCCAGATAGTCTTGCTGCTGTTTATAATATTTCTGCGAGTATTTCACCAGCACAGCGATGATCAGCATGGAAAGCGGTAAAATAACCAACACTACCAGGGTCATCACCCAGCTAATGGAAAGCATCATCACCAGCACACCGATGATCGTGACCACCGATGTGATCATTTGCGACAAGCTTTGATTGAGGGTTTGGTTGACGGTATCCACATCGTTGGTCACCCGCGAAAGCACCTCGCCCTGACTGGTTTTATCGAAGTAGCTCAGCGGAAGCCGGTTGATTTTTTCGGCAATTTCTTTGCGGAATTTATAAGAAACATCCACGGCGATTGTGTTCGTTATCCAACCCTGTACGAAGGCGAAAATGGCCGAGAGGATGTAAAGCCCGATTAACAGCAATAGGATATTACCGATGCCGATAAAATCTATGCCGGGTCCGGTTCCTCTGATTTCACCAACGATGCCTTCGAAAACTTTGGTGGTGGCGTTTCCGAGTATTTTCGGGCCGATGATATTGAATGTCGTTCCCAAAATGGCAAACAAAAACACGATGATAAACTGGACTTTATACGGGCTGAGATAGCGCAGCAGCTTCGACATGGTGCCTTTGAAGTTACGGGCTTTCTCACCACCGCGCAGCATGCCCGGGGGACCGCCGCCGGGGCCGTGGCTTCTTTCTGTGGGTCGTTGATTTTGGTGGGAAGCTGCCTGGCTCATCGCAGCACCTCCTCGCGTGATAATTGTGAAGAAACCATCTCGCGGTAGGTTTGGCAGCTTTCAAGTAACTCATCGTGGGTGCCTTTGCCTGCCACCTCGCCGTCATCCAACACCACAATCTGCTCGGCATGCCGAACTGTGGATACCCGCTGGGTGACGATGATCATGGTGCTTTTGTTGGTGTCTTGGGCGAGCGCGCGGCGTAATGCAGCATCTGTCTTGAAATCGAGCGCTGACAGCGCATCATCAAAGATGTAAATGGGTGGTTTTTTCAACAGCGCGCGTGCAATCGCCAGGCGCTGTTTCTGACCTCCCGAAACGTTTGTGCCGCCCTGTGAAATGGCAGCACTCATGCCGCCATCCATTTCAGCAATGAAGTCCGCCGCCTGGGCTGTCTCTGCCGCGGACTCAAGCTCATCCAGATTTGCGTTCTCGTTGCCAAAGCGCAGATTGCTTTCTACAGTGCCGCTAAACAGGATGCCGCGCTGAGGGATATAACCGATGCGGTCACGCAGCTCATTTTGCGTCACCTCGCGCACGTCCTGCCCATCCACATAAACAGCCCCTCCGGTAACATCAAAGAAACGCGGAATGAGGTTGACGAGTGTGGATTTGCCTGAACCAGTGGAGCCGATGATGGCGGTGGTCTCTCCGGGTTTGGCGGTGAAACTGACATTGCAGAGCACATTTTCTTCGGCGTTTGGGTAGCGGAAAGAGACATCACGGAATTCAACCAGCCCGCGCGACTGTGAATCGAAGTGCTGCGGATCTTTGACATCTGTGATGACAGGTTCAATGCTAAGCACTTCGTTTATCCGGTTGCCAGAAACGGCCGCGCGAGGCAGGAAAATGAACATCATCGAGATCATGAGGAAGGAAAACACCACCTGCATGGCATACTGCAGATAAGCCATCATATCGCCCACCTGCAGCGCAGAAGCAGCGACCTGGTGACTGCCCACCCAGATGATGAGCACAGACAGTCCGTTCATGATCAGCGTCATGAAGGGGAAGAGCATCACCATCACCCGGCCGACAAAGCGCGAGTTATCTCTAAGATCGGTGTTCGCCTTGTCAAAGCGCTCCAATGAGAAGTTCTCGGTATTGAAGGCGCGAATCACCATGATGCCCGAAAGGCTCTCGCGTGTAACCAGATTGAGGCGGTCGGTAAGCGCCTGGATGCGCTTGAAGCGCGGTAAGGAAATCGAGAAGATGGTGATCACCATCAGCAGCAGCAAGGCAACCCCCAAGCCGATAATCCAAGTCATCGAGGGGCTTTTCTCCACAGCGCGGATGATGGCGCCCACCGCCATGATGGGGGCAAAAAAGAGCATGCGCATGCCCATCGTCACCACCATTTGCATTTGAGTGACGTCATTGGTTGAACGCGTGATCAAAGAAGCCGTTGAGAAGGTTTCAAACTCAACCTTCGAGAATGCCGACACCTTGCTGAAGATTTCACGGCGTAAATCGCGGGCAAAGCTCGCGCCAGTGCGCGCTGCCAGCCAACCAACAAGGATGACACAACCAGCGACCGCCAATGCCAGCAGCAGCATGCTGCTGCCGATGCGCAGAATATACGCGGTCTGCATTTTTTGCAAATCGGCACCCAGCGCGGTATATTCATTCTTCACCGCCGCTGCCGCCATTTGATTAATCATCGCGCTGTCGAACGACTCGAATTGAGTGTTAATCAGCGTGCTCAATTGCGCCTGCTGCTGCGGCGGCATGTGCTGCAGCAAGCTGAAGGGATCTGTGCCGGGCGGAAGTTTGCTCAAGTCGAAACCCATCTGGCTGCCCAACTCGGCCGCTTTTTGCGGGTCAGCGGCAGCTGTTTCGAGCGCAGTTACGGCTAGCAGCGCTTTGCCGATGATGGGGTTGAGTGTGGTGATCTCCTCATCGGTGAGCGCAGCGCGCATGTAAACGCCGCCTTCAGCCGCCGCCGGAAAGGTGGCGACAAAATCAGCGTAGTTCGGCGCAGAAGTCTCAGGAAGGATGTAGGCAGCCTGTACCAACTCGCGCTCCTCGGCTGTGAGGAAGAGCTGCAGGCGCTCAAGCTGGCTGGCGCGCAGCGCCTGGGGTACGGCACTCTCCACCCCGCCTTGCTGGATGCCGACATTCACAATATCTGACATGTAGTTCGGCAGCGCCAGCTCAGCCATTGCCTGCCCAAAGAGCAGCAGGATGACAATGATTAAATTAAAGGTGTATGGTTTGAGAAAACGAAAAATTCGAAGCATAGATCGTTATGATTCCTCCAAAAAAAAGGTTCAAGCCTGCTGCGGCGGCTGTTGGCAGTGCTTTTGCAGCGAAAAGCGTAATTTATTGAGAAGCGCGAGGAGCTGCGCGCGCTCGGCAGCATCGAGGCTGGCAGTGAGCTGGTTCATTACCGCAAAGCGCCCGGGAGCGGTGCGCAGCACCAGCTCGCGCCCTGCCGGGCTGATACGCACCAGCTTGCCGCGCCGGTCAGCCGGGTCAGGCAGGCGTTCAATCAGCCCGCTTTCTTCAAGCCCGTTGAGCAGCGAGGTGATGGTGTTTTTCTTCACACTCTGAAGCAGGCTGAGGCTGGTCGGGTTAATGCCGCTGGAGCCGCCATGCTTTTCTTCGAAGAGCAGGCGCATTAAAACCCCCAGCCGCGGCCCCGAAAGCTCGCCGAACTCAGGGGTATTGCTGGCTGCCAGATCAATGAGGCGGTTGATGACGCGGATGTTGTGCGACACTTCCATGCCGCTGGTGTCTTGCCCGCCCGCCATCGAAGCCATCTCACTGCGCATTTTGACTGATTTGTTTTCAAACTGGTTCAAAGTCTCGCCTTCTTTCATTTCTGTTATAGCGCCAAATATTTAGTACGAGGTCGAACTATACTACCATCAGAAGTTTTTGTCCAGCCTGAAAAATGAAGAGCGCCGATTCCGGCGGCTTGCACAGATCTTCAGCCTCCCGGAATCTGTTTTAAGATTCCGGCAGCTTGCACTGGGCTGATCTTTCGCACCCTTTCGATTGTGCATGGGCTGGTTTAGTGCAAAAACCGGGAGTCTAAACCAGACTCCCGGTTGAAGAGCGCCGATTCCGGCGGCTTGCCCTGATCTCAGCCTCCCGGAATCTGTTTTAAGCTTCCGGGAGTTTGCACTGGACTGAAATTTCACACCCATTCGACTGTGCATGGGCTGGTTTAGTGCAAAAACCCGGAGTCCAAAACCAGACTCCGGGTTGAAGAGCGCCGATTCCGGGAGCTTGCACTGGGCTGATCTTTCACACCCTTTCGATTCTGCATGGGCTGGTTTAGTGCAAAGCTGATCTCAGCCTCCCGGAATCTGTTTTTGCACTAGCCACCCAACCTGCACTGGGCTGATCGTTCACACCCATTCGATTGTGCATGGGCTGGTTTAGAGCAAAAACCCGGAGTCCAAAACCAGACTCCGGGTTGAAGAGCATAGAGCCCCTCCGCCAAAACCAGGCTCCGGGTTGTAGCGCTTTCTCCTCGCAGCCCGTAAGCGGGCTCAGAGGCGAGGCTTATTCATCCATTAGACGTCGTCGTCAGGCTTCTTGACGGCAATTTTATACACCACCCCGCCGATCGCAACCAACACCACCACCGCGATTACGATCCACCACATCGGCGAGAGCGCGCTTTTGCCGCCTTCCTCAGCCGCTGCCTCGTCCTCCACCTCAGGCGTGGAGGTTGCCGTGGCGACCTTTAGCGTAGCCGTGCTGCCAGCCGTTGCCGCAACAGTGGGGGTGTATACCGGCGTCTCTGTGGGCAAGATGACGGTCGGGATGGGGATCATCTGCGTGGGCGGATGCACCGGGATGGAGGTTGCCACATTCGGCGGCGCGCTGGCCGACACCTGCAGCCTGGAGTTGACCTTGACCACACTGATTTCCTGTGAATCTCCGTTCGCCAGTTGGACAAAGTCCATCTTCAACTCAGTTTCGCCTGCCTTTACCCCCTTAAAGAACACCACCAGCAATATACCATCTCCGCTCTTGGGTTTGCTCGGGTTGTACTGCGTCATGACAAAGCGGCCGGTGCCGCTGCTGTTGTCGATGCTGTTGGTTAACACCAGCCCGGGGTCAAGAAACTTGCCCAGCGCCATCTGGATGCCCGGCGTGTTGGGGTCGGCATCTTCAGCAGTAACCACTTTCGGGTCAAAGCTGAAGCTCACATCCAGCGCAAAGAGGTTCTGCACCCGCTTGATCTGGATGGGAACTTCCACCTGCGCTTCGGGCGCGATCTTTACCTCGTCAAAAAAGCCGATCTCAGTGCCTGTTTGCCCCAGCGCTGCGCCGGTCGGAACCAGGATCATAGCCAGCAACAGCATGCTGATAACCAAATAGTGGAGCATATTATTTTTCATTTTCACGTTCTCCCTTGTTGTTTTCCCACAGATGCCTCATTATAAACGTTTTCTGCCCTGGGGTGAGGTTACAGGCGCTGCGCCGATAACAACCTCGTGCAGGGCGGCTGCCCTGCACGAAGTCTTTCTTACTTTTAGCTTAGCTGTGCGCGCTTGCCCCCAGTGTGCGCACGCCTGTTCAGATTATGGCAGCCAACTGCCGTAGGCCACTGCTGAAGTCAATCCATAGTTCGCGCCCACGAGCGACAGGTCAAGAAGATCCACCGCGCCGGAGAAGTTCACGTCTCCATTGTGGCTAATCGTTCCCGTGCCCCACCCGTTGCCAACAACACCCGCATCCGAAACATCCACTATGTTATCAGCATAATTGGCGTTGCCGCCCTTGAGCTGCAGCGATGTCAGTATGGTGGCTGCGCTGATGGCTTTGGTTTTGGTGATGCCATTGACTGTATCAGCTAAAACGCTGACGTTCAGGTAGCGCGGCTGGCTGGTGGTGATGGTGTAAGTAGCTTCAACCACATTGTTCAAGACCAGGTTGTTGCTGATAAGTTCGATGGTCTGGCCAAGGAACGGGCCGAACGCATCCGGAGCCACCGCTGTCAAGGTCACCGGAATGCCCGCTCTCACGGAACGACCCTGCATGCTAAAGGTGCCAGTAACCGCCAGCAGGTCCAATACCTTAACCTGACCGTCTTTCAGGTCGTTGGCATAGATGAAGTTGCTGGAACCATATCCCGGTGCCATGGCAAACAGGTCGTTGGCGTTGTTGAATGCCAGCGCGGCATCGCCAGCGCCGATACCCTTGAAGGTGACGGTGTAGAGCGTGCCGCCAGTGACGGTTTTTGCAGGTTGCGCTGCGCCCACCCAACCAGCATATTGGATTTTACCAGATCCTGGTGTATGGGTAGTCTGAGTAGATGCGCCTTGAACCGCTGAAAATATAGAGCCGTCTACAATGCTGACGACCTCGAGTTTCGTTTTGTCGTAAGCCAGGTCAAAGGTCGCGCCGGTGACGTTCACCAGATCGGCCTTCACCTGGACGACGATGTTCTGATTCTTTGCAACAGTGCTCGCTGAATCCAGGAAGACTTCGACGTGGGTAAACGGGGTGTGATTGCTGACGCCAGCCACACCATCACCATCACCCGCAGTCGGGCCGCCTAAGTGACCCCACGAGTTGTAGGTCGCATCAAAATCAGCCGGGGAGAAGAGACCCACACCGGTATTGTTTTTGAACAGGTTGCCCTGAACTTCAACGACATTCGCAGGCAGTACGCTGAAGTGCACACCGTCTTGTGTAAATCCATGGATCTTGTTCTCGAGAACCTGTACGTCGGTTATAGCACCCGCAAAGTGGATGCCGCTGCCTGTCGCACCGCCCGTGCCGTCGATCTCGAGCCCCTGGATGACGATGTTCAGCAGACCCGCTGACACTGCCACACCGTTCGTGCCACCGCTGATTGCGCACTTGGCTTCACCAGGTTTTTGGCTGTAGATTCTGGTGTAATTCGCCTGGATGTCGAAGCATGGATCGCTGCCGCTGATGACCACACCCTCCTGAAGATGGAAGGTGAGCTTCACTTTGTTCACGACCGCGCTGCCGCTGGTATAGGCACCGGCCGCCACAAATACTTCGATGCCCTCATCGGCTGCCGTAATTGCCTCTGCCATGCTGGCGAAAGCATTGGTGCCGATGACCGCAACAGGCGCGCCTGCCGGGTAGCTGGGGGTAACGCTTGCGCCGGCCGCCAGACCAACCCAGTTGTCATCAACATAGATTTTGTTAACACCATCAAAACGCGTCCAATTAAACCGCTCATCCTTCTCCGAGCCAAAAGATAAGCGGAATTCAACATACTTATGCGGATTAACTGTGAATCGTGTTGTGCCAACTGCATATCGGCATCTAAACGGATAGAGCCCGTCGGGAATTTGGGCGTTGTAATTGGTGCCGCTCGCCTGTGAAGTATCACCGTCAGTGCGGATTTCGATACAACTAGAGAATCCTCTGGGTTGAACAAAGTCAAACGTCATCACGCCGTTTTGGTCAATATTAACCAGGTTTACGTGCGCCCAATTTTTTGCGCGGTTGATGTCATTTGTGCTCGGGAAGACCACTGTGGACAGAGCAACTTTGTTTTGTGTGGGTATATATCCATCAGGCCAAGTGTTGTTATTGTAGAGGTTCAGGATATTGTAAGTTCCAAAAACTTCAAGCAAAGCGTAATTGGAAGCTACTTCGGAGAAATCGTTCCCCTCGAACACCTGATTGCCATCCAAGCCATCAAAACCCACTACCAAACCCATCGGTAACATACTACCGATGAATTTATTGTTTTTCATTGTGAGGTTGTTGATTTGTGGATTGTAGTAAAGTAACTGGCTAGAATTTTGACCTTCAAAGATATTATTTTCGATCAGGTGATTGCTTTGCGCCGAGCCATAATTGGTTTCAAAAGCGGACCAGCCATTTTGAAGGCTTGTGTTTGAACCGGCGATCACTTTGTTATTTTTCAAAACCAAATTAGCGGTTGGCTGGGTTATCCTGATTGTTTTGTTACCCAACCCCTTAATCGTGAAACCATCTATAGTCACATTCGAAGCAGTGATCTGTACCGATCCAGAATCCGTAGCAGGAGCCACGCCCTGGAGTGTGACCACATCCCGACCAGCGCCAATAAGCTTAACGGCTTTGTTTACTTGAATGTTCTCGCCGTACGTGCCGGCTGCTACAAACACCGTGCCGCCGGGTACCGCAGCGTCGATGCCGTCCTGGACCTTCGCGTAAGGCACGTTCATGTTTCCGTTATCAGCTTTGAGTGTGGTTGTGCCACCTGGCGCGACAAAGACGTGGCTGCGGTTGCCGATCGCACCGGTTTTATTGCTTACCACATAACCGTCATTGTTCGCCTGTGAAACAGCCAGAACATAGGTCTGCATATCCATGTTATACACAACAGAATTCCAGACGATATCCCATTCATTGTGAACGGTTGTCCAGGAATTGCCTCTGATCGTATACAAAGACGCCTGTTCCTGGCTATTGGTATAGAGTTGAATGCCGCCCTTGGTGTTATAGATCACATTGTCGGTGATGGTTAGCTCGGAAACATAATACACCACAACGCCGCCGCGTGTGTTGTAGATCTCATTCCCCGAGACGGTGGACGCGGTGATCCTTCTGCCAAAATCAATCGCCTTGCCATTCCAGGTGTTCATCGGCCCTGCCTGCGCGGCAACATAAATCTTATTGTCAAGGATATTTATGTTCTGCGGTCCAAGAGTGTTCCCGTCAGTCCACGGAATTGAGATCAAGCCATTAGCTGTTGAAGTAGGAGCAGCCGCCAGCGTGATGCTCAACTTCTGAATTGTGACATTGCTCGAAGTGATGTTGAAAACGATTCCTGTTGCGGCACCACCCGTAACCACCGCCTCGCCGGATGCCGGGCCGATGATCGAGAGGGCTTTGTTAACCTGAATCGTCGCAGCGGGGGTGTAATTGCCGTCAGCTACGTGCACCGTACCGCCGGCTACAACACGCTCAACGCCTGCTTCAATGGTTTGCAATGGGTTCGCCTGCGTGCCATTACCACCAGCAGCACCGTCGTCATCCACATAGACCACTGCGAGTTGCGCTGGTGACATACGCTGGTCTTCGACCACCGCGCCGTTGTTCGCCGCCGACATCGCCACGATATCCGTGTAGTATCCGGCTGGCACTTGGGCTAAAATGGCGATATCGCCGATATTGTTGGCAAAGGTGTTGCCAGTGAAGGTCAGGTTGGCTCCTTCAAGCACCCACCCTTTGGTGCCGTGTACGTAGTTATTGCTTACCGTTCCGGTTGACAGGCCGTTAATGTAAGCTGGTTGGCGCAATCCGTAGATCTCATTACCGCTGATGGTCAGATCGGTTGCCCCTCCGGCAACTTCCATCGCGCGGCTTACATCGTTGTCGGTCAACTCCCACTGCCCATGAATCGTATTGTTGGTTACGGCAATGCTATTTAAGGGACTGATCAAGATGATGTTTTGAGGGCCAGTTTTGTCGGTTTTTTCTATCTCAAACCCATCAATTTTTGCCCCATTCGCTTGAAGCACAAAACCGTAACCACCCACAGTCGAATTAGACACCTGAATCTTCGGTTTTGAGACACCGGATAGGGTGACCCCTTTATTTACATAGACCGTACCGGTTAATACGAACGGTCCGCCAGAAACATAAATCGTATCGCCGTCTGCGGCACCGTTTATGGCTGTCTGGAGGTGTGTTTGGTCACATCCAGACGTGCAGTCGAGCGTGAT
Organism: Anaerolineaceae bacterium; assembly: GCA_018060515.1. Lineage (GTDB taxonomy): Bacteria > Chloroflexota > Anaerolineae > Anaerolineales > Anaerolineaceae > UBA6107. The sequence continues at coordinate 22,672 of JAGOVY010000021.1, forward strand.
ATCCGCCGCGCTCACGGTGGCGGTGGGTATAAAGCCCAGCACCAGCGCCAGCACAATAAATATTCCCAACAATTTCGAAATGGTTTTCATGCTTTCTCCTTTTGCTTTGTTCTGAAAATGATGAAAAACTGAAACCTCGCTAGAACTCCTCAGCGCCCTCCTTGAATGCCTGGTTTAAGGTATTAATGCAAAACAGGCTGCAAATATACAGCCTCTGAATGTGTTCGCGCGGCGACCCCGATACCCAACGATACTATCCCCTATTCCGGCGCGTCCAAACCCTCCCGCCCGCGCCGCTGCAGATCTATGTAGCCTTGAATGATAAGAACAGTATATACAGTTTTGTTAACTATTTCAATAGGAATCACCTTAAAAATGTCCGCCGGAGAAAAAATGTGACATTCGTCTTAATCCAGGCGACGGGTTGAGAGGTTTATATCTCCCGGGACCTGTTCGGAGCTTCCACTGCTCTCAGCTTGATCTTCAGCCTGATCTCAGTCTCCCGGAATCTGTTATAAGATTCCGGGAGCTTGCACTAGCCACCCAACCTGCACTGAGCTGATCTTTCACACCCATTCGATTCTGCATGGGATGGTTTAGTGCAAAAACCCGCAGTCCAAAACCAGACATGCAGTTGGAAGGGCACAAACCCCCTGCGCTAATAACAGGCGCTGGGTTGAAACACCGCATAAATCCGCCTCAAATTAATTATGCCCAAAAACTTGCCAAATTGGCAAGTTTTGCCCTTAAAACTTGCTCCAGGGGCAAGTTGACAAATGGCGCCTGTCGTGAGATGATATGAATATCAATTAGAACACTTATTCTAACAGGAGGAAAATGACCCGCAAGAAACCCGCACCCGCCGACCCCGATGGGCTCGATCGCGAAATCGAAATTCTGCGCGAGCTCATCCACAAAGCCGCCGCCAAACAGAGCAAAACGCTCGAGTTCGAAGATCAGCTCGAACTGCTCGAAACGGTCGGTAAAACCGCCCCGGCGCTGGCGCGCCTGCTTAAAGCCCGGCGCGAGCTCGCCAACCAGGATCTCGACCCCGCCGCCCTGCTGCGCCAGGCGCTGCTCGAACTGGAAGAAGAATGGCCCGAGCTCAAGAAGTTTGGCGAGAAGTTTAAGCCCGCGGCCACCAGCCATGAGCCGCAATAAGCGCCGGCGCCGCTGCCCGCCGCCTGCCCCAACGAGGAACCCGTGAGCGAATTCATTCCGCATTACAAATGGTTGTTGAGCGACCCCGAGCGCTTCACCCTGGCAGCCTCAGGCATACGCCTGCGTCACTATCAGCGCGGCGTGCTTAACGCCATCTTCGATTCCGTGCTCAACGAGCGCGGGCTCAGCTTTGTTGTCATCTTCCCGCGCCAGAGCGGCAAAAACGAACT
>JAGOVY010000022.1 GCA_018060515.1 Anaerolineaceae bacterium
GTCACCAAGAAAGTATTCGTAAGCCCCGGCACCTGTGCCAGCGAACCGGATGTGCCGAGAGGTTTCTCCTCATAGACATAATCAATGGTCAACCCCAAACGTTTACCATCGGAGAAGAACATGCGCAGGAGATCACTGAGATAGCCTACTGTGAGCGTCACATGGCGGATACCCGCCCGGTGCATTTGGCGCAGGATGATCTCAAGAATGGGTTTATCGCCAATGGGCATTAACGGTTTCGGGATGACGCGAGTATAAGGCGCCAGCCTTGTCCCTTTCCCGCCTGCCAGTACTACCGCATGGACATGGTTGTTCTTAGAACTCATAGTGCCCGATCCTGTAATGATCAAGATGCTGTTGAATCCAGGCAATGGTGCGTGCCAATCCGACATCGAGCGAAATGCGCGGCTCCCAACCTAACACGGCGCGAGCCCGTGAATTATCAGAGAGTAACCGCAAGACTTCTGACTTCATCGGGCGCATTCGCTGAGTTTTCGTTACCAATTGGGCATCTTTTACAAGCATGGTGAGTATCATGCGTGCCAGCTCACCGATAGCGATCTCTTTTCCGCATCCCAGGTTGAACACCTCGCCCACTCCGGCATCCCTTTCTGCTGCGAGCAAAAATCCCATGACCGTGTCGTCGATATAGGTAAAATCTCGGGTGGTTTCAAGGCTGCCCAACTGAATCGTATCGCTGGTGAGCGCCTGGGTGATGATGGTGGGGATAACAGCCCTGCCAGATTGCCCCGGTCCATACGTATTAAAGGGGCGCACGGTGATCACTGGCAAGTCATACGCGCAATAAAAACTCTCTGCCAGTTTATCTGCGGCGATCTTGCTCGCAGAATATGGCGATTGCCCTTGCAGAGGGTGTTCTTCATTAATAGGAGTATAAATCGCGGATCCGTAGACTTCACTGCTGGAGGTATGCACCAGCCGCTCCACTTCATAATCTCGGCAGGCAAGCAGGGTATTGAGCGTGCCCATGATATTGGTTGTCGCCACCTCTGTGGGGTGACGGTAGGAGTATGGGATTGAGATGAGCGCACCGAGATGAAAAACGAACTGGCAACCCTTGATGGCATGGCGCACCGCGTCTTCATCACGCAGGTCGCCGGCAATCACCTCGATACGAGCGAAAACTTCAGGGTCGAGAGAGCGAAGTAATCCTGGATCGCCGCGCGAATTGTAGCGTACAAAAGCGCGTACTTCGGCTCCGGAGCTCACCAGCGTTTTGACCAATTGACTGCCAATGAACCCACCCGCGCCGGTTACGAGAACTTTCTTTCGCTTCCACGAATCACTCATGTGCCTCACTGACCTCTTTGGTTTGTTGAGATAAATAATCGTTCATCACTTTCATTAATTCTGGAATCAGAATAACACGAACACCCAGGTCGTTACAAGTATTGAGAATTCGTTCCCGATCCTGATCACTGATTCTGGAAATGGCAAATAGGATGAGTCCAATGCTTTTTTCCTTAACAATCTCAGGGATGTCGCGCGTGGTTCCCAACACAGGGTACTCGGTAATCGTTCTGCGCTGCTTACGGTAATCATCATCGACCATGCCCACGATAGAAAACAAGGGATGCAGGTCACTTTTCTCCATCAGCCAGATGGCCAGTTGCGCGGCATCACCGGCGCCAATAATCAGCACGCGTTCGCTAATAAGGCTTGACTGACTGCGCCAGCGCGTCCAGCGTGCAGCCAGGCCAGAAAGCAGCAGCTCTCGATATCGTACAAGAACGAAACCGGCAAAGGCAAAAATGCCGATGTTGATCACCAAACTAATCGGCAGATTAATCGACGGGAAAATGTGGCTGACCAGCACGAACAAGCCCAGCGCCAAGAACGTGGAGAGGGCAATATCAAATACATGAGTGGGGCTGGCGTAGCGCCAGGAGATTTTTTTCAGCCCAAGGATGGAATTGGTGAGTGCAATCGTGAAAGCCAGGCCAAGCGCCAGCAGCACCATTCGCCAAAAGCCAATCTCCAACGGTTCTTGGATGCGCCAAATAAGCACCGCACTTGAAATCGCTACAAACGCAACGATCGCATCCAATACGAACCAAGAGAAATATGACCGGCCAAAAGACACCAACGGTCCATCGAAAAGCAGGTCTTCCTGCACCGCTTTCTTCCGTACGCCGGGGATGAGCATCACAAACGTCATCAGCAATACATCCCAATCGCCAAAAAAGTTGTAATAGCGCACATAAAGTTGGTCGAGGCGTAATTTTTCCGGCAAAATGGAGCGTAAATAATCGTCCATCACGCTGTTCCCGCCGAGTAGCGCCTCTTCATCGCGGAAGATGATGGAGGCGGGGCTGGTAATGCCTGGCCGCATGGAAAGCACTTCGGCTTTCACGTCCTCAGGCCAGGCCTCCACGAAAGCCGGGTCTTCGGGGCGCGGACCAACCAGGCTCATCTCGCCGACCAGAACATTCCACAAGTTGGGTAATTCGTTTAACTTGGATTCCCGCAGACGATTTCCATACGGCGTAACCCGTTGGTCGTTCTTGATGGTTAATGGCAAGCCATTGTCTTTTTCATGATTCTCGTACATCGTGCGGAATTTAAGGATCTTGAAGAGAACCCCATTGCGCCCAACCCGATCACCCCGGTAAAAAATCGAACCAGGGGATTCACACTTGATGCGAATGGAAATATATAGAAACAAGGGCGATAATAAAAGTAACCCCAGAGCAGAAACGAAAACATCCATAAACCGCTTTAATACACGTATGATCAGCCTTCTTTGAGGCACATCTGAACCTGGAACGAATCCCCTGGCTGCCTGCTTATCGATAAAATCCACCGTTCTGCTCAATTTACCCCTGTCAATAATGAAACTTCAATTTTGTATTTTACAACGAATTCAAGAGTTGCTCACCTGAAGATACTTACTACATTTACGGTCCTATAAAAACCGCGAACCATACAGAACTCCAGCAGAGACCGTTGTTTTTACATCATTGTGGGGTCACTCACCAGTTACCCACCCACAAAGCTGATAACCCGGGCTCACCGCGTTGGCTATGATCGTTTAGCCGCGACCACATAATTTGCCGGCATTTCTACCGGCAAACTCCTGTGCTCGAGCATTTTCAAAAGAACACGTACCCGCTCGCTCCCTGGCAGGCTGGCATCAAAAATCGCTGCGTAGCCGGCAAAGGGCCCTTGCTCGATTGTGACGTGATCACCTGCGTGTAAGCTGGCCGCTGCGCTTTCACCACCGGCGGCATTTACTTCATCTACTTTAAGATGAATGGCGTGAACAATATGCTCTGGAACAGAAGCTAATTCACCGCCAAATGAAATCAGGTTGGCAGCACCCGGAATGCGTTCAAGCGCCCGGGTTTGTACCTTTTCAAGGTCAACATGCACAAAAAGATAGCCCGGGAAATAAGGTTTGAAAAGCCTGGCACGCGGATTTACGCGCTTCGCACGCAGCCTGGGATAATAGTATTCAATATCCCGAGATTCAAGTTCACGCGCCAGAAACTCTTCTTTGTTTGGTTTACCGCGCAACACATGCCAGTTTAATGCCATGAGATTGTAATCAAGTCCCCATATTCGAATGTTCTTGTTGAGATTGACTAATTCTTCACCTTACAATATTGTAACACAGCCATTGCCAGAATCCACAATCGTGAAAAATCGCCTCGTTATTCGGCTGCCGAGAGTAAGGGTTATTGTTTCGGATTTTTACGGGCGTAATCTCTCGCAAGCTTTTGAAAAATCAAGCCTGAAGAAAGGATTACCAGCGCGCCAATTGCATAAAGAACACCCTTTTCTGCTGTACTTACTTTTTCTGATAATTGTTCTTCTGGTTCAGTACCCGGTGTATGGGCAGCAATTGGAGACGGGCTGGCTGCGGCGGCAGCAGCGGTTGGTGTTGGAGGAATGGCTGTAACTACGCTGGTGGTTTCGTCAATTTCCTGCTTTGACCATAACCACATCACAGCATCTGCAAACCTGGCATTCCACGCAGCCGGCACATGCTCTCCGCCTTCATCGACCACAAGCAGAAGATTGCTCGACGGCACACCGTACGTCTTGAGTGCATCATAAACCGCTTCCGTACCATCGAGCCAGATGAACGGGTAAGTGTAAGGTTGGCCCTGGGCATCCGTCAGTGGCAGGGCTTTATCTGCCCATTCGTTTGTGCCGATGTCCAAGTAGAACTTCACCTCCTGCGGAGCGTTCCCCTGTTCAATGTGCTTGAGGAGGTAATTGTTAGAGCGCCAGGCTTTGTTTGCTTCGGCAAACCAAACCGCCGGAGAATGCGCCAAGACTTTTGAAAACACATTTGGGTATTCCAACCCGGCATAGATAGAGATCAACCCGCCCATACTAAAGCCGCCAATGGCTGTGTGCTCTTGATCAGGCAGCGTGCGATAACGGCTGTCAATTTCAGGCTTCAGGGTATTGACAATAAAATCGAGGTAAGCATCGCCTTCACCACCTTTCGGCACACCTGGCGTGGATCCTACCCAAAGATCCATATTGTCATTGACCCAGGGGCTGTATTCGTCCCACCGGTTTTCAGAGGATGCGATCCCTACAGCGATGATTCCTTCTGTTTCGCCATGTTGATACAAATTATTGAGGATTTCATCAAAGCGTACGTCGTGCCCGCCATTGGTAGAGAAAAGCATGCTGCCATCATGAATGTAAATCACCGGATAGGATTTGGTCGTGACAGCATAATCTGGCGGCAAGTAAACATAAATTTCACGTTGAGTGATTTGCAACTGAGGCGCGATGATTGAGAATCTTTCAAGCTGAGAGGAACCCGGCTGCGCGGATACTGTTGCGCCTGACGGAGTATGTGCCTTTAGTATCGTAGATAATCCCGCCAACAGAACGAGCGTTGCGAGAATCTTTATTCCGGTTTTGAGGGTTTGCTGTAGAACGCTTTTATTCAAGTTACCTCGCTGGGGTCACCCTTGCAGTGACCTTAGGTAATGCCGTAACAAAAAGTTCCTATTAGTATAACAGACGATTTTAGGAGGCTTAAACTTAGGCACAAACATGAGTTTGGAACACACGAGGAAAACAGTCATCCAAGTTGGGGGTGTGGAAAAAAGGCGAAGTGAGGGTCAACCTGATTAACATTTACAGGAAAGGTTCCTTTTAACCCATTTGGGTAATGACCTGACTTATGGCCAAATAAAGTCTGCACATCTGCAATGCCCGTATCAAAATTGAAGAGACGAGTTGCGATCTGAAAAACCTGCTCGGAATGACCAAACCGTTGAACCAGAATCTGCACCTGCTGGAATAGCTGTTGGTATTGCTGCATTTGGTGTTTGCCATTGGGCTCTGGGAAGTGGAATGGTAGGGAAATTATTTATATAGCGAATTAATCGGAAAGAATGAAAAGATCACCAGTCAGGAACGTTTCCGTGGATACACCCAGCCTAAAAACGGCAAGGAATGGAATCGCTGTCGTGATTTTCATCTTACAAAAAACAGGTTTAGACGTTGCCAGCCAAAGAATGGCATAGGTTCCGACAGGAGCTTTTCGCGACATTCCTTTTGCAGGTCCAGCATCCTGTCCGATTCCATGTCTGATCTGCAAACTGATAGTATACAGGCATGAACCTGAAGATGGGTGTCATTCCAGAAAAAATCAGTACCCCTGCCATTTCCTGACAAGTGCGATTGGTTTATATATCGATTACGATTCCAATTTGTTGCAATAGACAGTGATAGCTTCCAACATAAACGGCGCCAGCCGCTCGTCGAAACGATCAAAGTTGGCCTTGAAGCCCGGGTGCTCGTTGTAGAGAACCCCTAAACCGCGCAGCACTTCTATGGGAGGCTCATAGAAGTAGCGCAAATGCTGGTGCCAGCGCGAGATACAACGTTGTACTTCCTCAGATGCAGCTCCAAACGGTATGGCGGTCACAAGATCTTGATAAACGCGGTTCCCTTCATCGAAGATTTGCTGTTTTTGTTCTTTTGTATAGCTTTTCCAGCGCTTCTGTGATTCGTGATACAGCTCGCTGTCGCCGTATTGCTGGCGGGCTTCTTCCTCATATTCCTTTTGCGTTTCTTCGTTGAAACCGGCAAAGAGTTCTTTATTTTCCATCTCAACCTTTCCTTTTAGATGCAATATCGTCCTGTCGACAGTTTGAATCATTTGCTCCAAGCGCGCGGCGCGTAACCGCAGTGCACTGCGGTGTTCTTCAAGTGATTTGAGGAGATCAAAATTTGGCAGGTCAAGGACCGCCCGAATCTCTTCCAGGCTTAAACCCAGCTCACGAAGAAACAGGATGTGCTGCAGGCGCAGCAGGGCATCACGATCGTATTGACGGTACCCGTTGTACGGGTTCCGGACAGGTTTTAATAGCCCGATCTCATCATAATAATGAAGTGTGCGGACACTGACAGCAGCGGCTTTCGCCAGCTGCCGGACGGAGAAACGTGTTTCGCTGTTCATCAGCCCTATCATATACTATTACGTTACGTTAAGGTCAAGGGGGAATTTCTGCGGTTCATACGTGTTGTTCGCATACTTGTCACCCGAAAAGATATCAGTATCTGCCTGGCCAACTGATTGCCGCTGCCAAACCGGGGGGAGCGCGAAGCGCGTTTTCAGCGGAGAAACGATCTCCACAATAGCCGTGAGCTTGCTTCAGCGGGTTGCGGACATCCGTCTCGAATTGACAGGATGGGAAAATTTTCTGGCGGGAGCAGTATCCTGGGACGTCTTTGCTCATATTTATCCGAACTCATGTTTGATCTTCAGCCTTAAAGACTGGATGTGCGCGAATCTAACACAGCAAGTTGCCCCAGATTATGTGGAAGCATGAATATTATATGAAGCCGCAGCGCCATGTCGTTCTACCTTCGAATTATCAATCTTTAACGGAAAGTCAGAAGCACGTTGAGGTAGCTCCAAGCAATCAAGCAGCGTTGTAATAACTCAATATACGGTGATCTTCTCAAACATGAGGATAAATCATTCGAAATCTTGTCCTTCCTTCAACTTGCTCACTTCAAATCAGCCCATAGCCCAAGCGAAAAAAACGGTAGATAAATACCACGAGTAATCTCGTATAATTTTAATTACGATGATACCGGTTACCCGTTCTTTTCTGCCGCCATTTGAGGAATATTCAGCCTATCTCAAGGAAATTTGGGACTCAGGGATGCTGACAAACAATGGGCCATTAGTAACCACCCTTGAGGAAAAGCTGAAGGATTTTCTCGGTGTCAGGCATCTGTTCTTTGTCACGAACGGCACCATCGCGCTGCAAATCGCCATTAAAGCCTTGGCGCTGAGCGGAGAAGTGATCACCACGCCCTTCACTTACGTTGCCACCACCTCCAGCCTGGTGTGGGAGGGGTGCACGCCTGTGTTCGTGGATATTGACCCGCACACATTGAGTATCGACGCGGATAAAATTGAAGCCGCAATTACGAAGCGAACCAGCGCTGTTTTGACGACACATGTCTACGGAATTCCCTGTGATGTGGAGAAAATTCAGTCAATTGCCAATAAGCACGGTCTGAAAGTGATCTACGACGCAGCCCATACCTTCGGGGTGAACTATCTGGGTAAATCGCTGGTGAGTTTTGGAGATATTTCCACATTAAGTTTTCACGCAACCAAGCTCTTCCACACTGCTGAAGGCGGGGCTATCGTAACCAACGATGATGAGATTGCCCATCGAGTCCGGTATTTACGCAATTTTGGGCACAAAGATCAGGAAAGTTTTTGGGGACTGGGCATTAATGGCAAGAACTCAGAGCTGCATGCTGCCATGGGGCTTAGCGTTCTACCGTACGTAAAAAGGATCATTTCAGCTCGCAGGCAACTCTGCGCCTTGTATGATCACCTGCTTAAAGATACCGAACTGGTTCATCCTCAGCAACCGGTAGGCACAGAACACAACTTTGCCTATTACCCGGTGCTTTTCCCCTCAGAAAAAATACTGCTGCGCACAAGAGACAGGTTGAATTCTCATGAGATTTTTCCCCGTCGATACTTTTACCCGTCACTTGATCAATTGCCGTATTTACAATCCACCAACCTTTCAAACGCCCATAAAGCCGCCAGGCGCATCTTATGTCTGCCGCTTTTCTATGAACTCACACATGAAGAAGTCAACACCATTTCCTCGATTATCAAGCAAACGATGGGATGAGAATTTCGAAATGTCTGAAAACCTCGCAAAATCACAAATCCAATATCGCTGGTTAGACCCTGCAAGCATCGTTCATGAAGATCTTGTGAAGCTGTTACAGCAGTTCGGTGACCTCACACCTGAACCGCTGAGCAACCAGGTAGATTTAGACGAGTACGCCATAAAATGGCTCTGCCACGCCGATATTCTATTAGCGTATGACGGAGATCAGATCGTCGGTATACGAATTTTATACGCCAACGATCAAGAGACAAAAGCTGCCCACGGTTTATTGTTGGCCGTACTTCCTTCACACCGAAACCTGGGAATCGCAAGGGAGCTTTACCAAGAATCACTTGTACTGGCGCGAGAGCGTGGAATGACCAACATAAACCTTTTTACACACCACGCGAATATCAAAGCCATAAACTTGTTCAAATCACTGGGTTTCGTAGAAGTGGGTAAAAGAAAGGCGCAGATAGAAATGCGAATGGATTTATAACTTCAGTGCCATTTTCAGTAAATACAGAAAAAACAGCTCCAACAAATCCGTACCGGTCAATATGTTTCTCTCGCAATTGAAAAGGAATTTGTAAACAACATGGTATTGGAAGGGTATTCTCACCCTCTTTACGCAGAATCATTTTTCGAAATTGGGCAGCCGCTTTTCTTGCCCAGGTCAAAGGGATGGATAATCAAACGACCAATCTCAGGGACAGATCTCTTCGATGCGATGGGGCCGTATCCGCTCTTCTGCTGTGACGATTGGAATACCCTTCTCGATGATCTTCAGGACTTAAGGGAAGACTTGGTTTCTCTTTCAATGGTGTTAGACCCATTCGCGGATGTCCCGATGGAGGGGTTTGACCAGTTTTTTGATATCTTCAGCCCATATAAAGACCATTATCTTCTCGATACCTCACTGCCGCTAATCGAGACAATTTCAAAATGGAGCCGCAGAGATGCAAGACGGGCGCTTAAAGAGGTTTCGGTTGACGTAGTATCGGCCCCGCATATCGACCTTGATGAATGGTTATATGTGTATGAACACCTGATAAAACGTCATAACGTCACCGGGATTCGAACTTTCTCACGAGAAAGTTTTACCAGGCAAATCGCAATTCCGAACACTCATTTTTATCGTGCATGGGACAAAAATGAACTGGTTGGGGGGAATCTCTACTTCATCCAAAATAAGATAGCCTACGGTCATTTATTAGCGTTAACCGACAGGGGTTATCATCTTGGCGCCTCGCACGCCATCAAATGGACTGCAGTTCACACCTTGGGCAATCAGGTGGAATGGTTTAATTGGGGCGGTGGAACGGGTTTAAATAACGCGAACCTTTCGGGGTTGGATAAATTTAAAATGGGGTGGTCGAACACGACAAAGCAAGCCTATTTTTGCGCGAAGGTTTACAATAAGGGGAAATATGAAGAATTGGCTGCAGAACGCGGTTTTTCCACTTCCAACTGGTTCCCGGCATATCGCTCCGGTGATTTCTAATTATTGACGTCAAAATCGGTGAAACTTGAATTAGGCATTTTGAGCGCTATGGCTGTAAGATTTGGAGTTTACACACAAAAACGGCAGTTCCAGGGTGGATTTCTTCCAAGGTTGCCTTAAAACGCGTAAGAAGGTTAATTGGATAGAAGGCTATTGAAACTAACAGAGACACTATAAAAGTAAAAAACCATGTGAGTGTCTCTCTTATCTCCGAGTATTCGCATTGCGGATTCTTGATAGGATTGTTCGCCCCGCCATGGAGTTGTTCTGCAGAGCGCTGTTATTTTGGTAAATATCAAATCGATTATAATGATTGAGATTTCTGAGCAGTAAATTTGAGATGCAGCGAAATTACATTTGATAGATTTATGATTCTTCACCTCATCTCCTTTTCTAAATTGGTCTCCGCGTAAAAAGGATTCTCCGGCGAAATGTCCTTAAACCACGAAGTAATCTATGACAGCGATAAATCCCGATGGATTAGTATTGAAGAAGTCAAGGATATTGTCCGCCATAAAGAGTTGATCTACCAGTTGGTTCGCCGCGACATCGTCACCCGCTACAAACGCTCCTATCTTGGCTTGTTGTGGACAATGCTCAACCCGCTGGGAACGATGATTATTCTTACTATTGTTTTTTCGCGTTTTTTCAACATGCGCGGCGTTTACCCCGCCTATATCATCACCGGGCTGGTTGCATGGAACTTCTTTTCGCAGACCATGCAGTTTTCGCTCAACACCACCCTTAAAGGCAGCGACCTCTATAAAAAAATCTACATGCCGCGCACTGCATTCGTAATCTCCGTAGTCGGCGGCGGCTTGATTAACTTTTTGTTTGCCCTTGTGCCAATGCTGTTAATCTTCCTGGTAACCAAGGTTAGCATTCAGCCGTCAATTATGTTGATGCCAGTCGCTATTCTACTGTTGGCGATGTTCACCCTTGGGCTGAGTTTGCTTCTTTCAACCACTGCCGTTTTTTTCCCTGATGTGGCTGAGTTCTTCCCAGTGCTCATAACGGCTTGGCTTTATCTGACCCCTATCATCTACCCTGAAGAACTCTTGCAGGATTTCTTTCATGGGCTTGTGCTTACGCTCAACCCAATTTACCACCTGATTAAGCTTTTTCGCGATCTCGTTTATGGCGGCATTGTCCCTCCATGGAATGAATGGCTGGTAGCTGCAGGAATTGCTTTGGTCATGCTTGTAATTGGTTGGAAGGTCTTTATGAGTAAATCCAAATACTTTGGTTATTATGAATAACGAGACAGTCACAACCCCCTCTGATTCTACCGCTGTATTTCTCAAAGATGTGAGTGTAGCTTACAGTGTTCCAACTGAACGCATCCGTACTATAAAAGAGTATCTGATCAAGAAAGCCCGCGGTAAGATCAAGCACAAACAATTCCTTGCTCTTAATAACGTTAACCTCAATGTGCAGCAGGGAGAAATTTACGGCATCATCGGCCGGAACGGCGCGGGCAAATCTACCCTGCTTAAGGTAATCTCTCGTGTTCTGATTCCCACCAAAGGACGTGTTTGGGTCAGGGGAGGTGTTGCTCCGCTGCTGGAGCTCGGCGCCGGTTTTCACCCGGAGCTCACCGGGATTGAAAATATTTATCTCAACGGCACCCTGCTTGGCCATACCCGCCATGAAATTAATGAAAAGCTTGATGAAATTATGGAGTTTAGTGAGATTGGTGATTTCATCAATGCCCCAATCCGCGCCTATTCTTCAGGGATGATCGCCAGGCTGGGTTTTTCTGTGGCAACGGCATGGGAGCCTGAAATTCTAATTCTCGATGAGATTCTCTCCGTCGGCGATGAAGCCTTCAAAGAGAAAAGCAGCCATCGCATGCGTTCTTTTCTCAATGGTAAAACCACAGTTCTTTTAGTAACGCATTCTTCTGAGATGATTGCCGAATTGTGCACGAAAGCGATTCTGCTCGACCAGGGAAGTATTGTGGCTTATGGCAGCGGCAAAGACATAAGCGCCCAGTATCATCAAATGATTAACAGTGCAGGCAGCTAAGATAGGAAAACAATGAAATTTATCACTACTTCAATCCCTGATGTCATCCTTATCGAACCACAGGTGTTCGGTGATGAACGTGGTTTTTTCATGGAAACTTACCACCAGGAAAAATTCTCGGCTGCAGGAATAAATTACAACTTCGTTCAAGACAATCATTCACGTTCAACTTACGGAACGCTGCGGGGCATCCATTACCAAATTCGACACACTCAGGGCAAGCTGGTGCGCGCCATTGCCGGTGAAATTTTCGATGTCGCCGTAGACCTGCGCCGCTCCTCGCCAACTTTTGGGAAATGGGCGGCAGCGCGCTTGAGCGCTGAAAACAAGTCCCTTTTGTGGGTTCCTCCCGGTTTCGGGCACGCTTTTTACACGCTTTCTGATTGGGCTGAAGTGATATACAAGGCAACTGACTTCTATTCTCCGGCTGACGAACGTTCAATCATCTGGAATGACGCGCTTATTGGCATCCAATGGCCGGAAAATATTCAAGACAAGTTGCTTCTCTCACAAAAAGACGCTCAGGGTGTATCCCTTAGCGATGCGGAGGTATATCCATGAAATTTTCGAATATTTTGGTCACAGGCGGTGCGGGGTTTATCGGGTCAAATTTCATTCGTCACGTCCTTAACCATTACCCCGAAGTAAACATCGTCAACCTTGACCTGCTCACATATGCTGGCAGTCTTGAGAATCTAAAACACCTTCCGCCAGAGGCAAAATATCAATTTATACAGGCAGACATATGCGACCAGGAAGTTGTCAGCGACATACTGCGCAGCCACAACATCGATGCAATTGTGCATTTTGCTGCAGAATCGCATGTCGACCGTTCCATTCACGGCCCGGCGGCTTTCATTAACACCAATATTCTGGGAACTTTTTCATTGCTCGAAGCAGCACGAACAGTCTGGTTGAATGAAAGAAAACTCAACGCCGATGCGGTGAGGTTTCACCACGTCTCCACAGATGAGGTTTTTGGCTCACTCGAACCTGACGATCCGGCATTTACCGAGAGTACACCTTACGCACCCAACTCACCCTACGCCGCCTCAAAAGCCAGCAGCGATCACCTGGTGCGGGCATATCAGCACACCTATAACCTTCCCGTCATTCTCACCAATTGTTCCAATAATTATGGACCCTACCAGTTCCCTGAAAAGTTAATTCCATTAATGATCCTGAACGCCCTTGAAGGCAAGCCGTTGCCCATATACGGAGATGGCATGCAGATCCGCGATTGGCTCTACGTGGAAGACCACTGCAATGCAATTTGGAAAGTGCTGCATAAGGGAACCGTCGGCGAGAGCTACAATATCGGCGGCAATAACCAACCGCCGAATATCGAGATTGTCGATGCGATTTGCACTCTGCTCGATGAATACAAACCAGAGTCTACCCATTGGCCGCATCAGAACCTTAAAACCTATGTCACTGACCGACCGGGTCATGACCGCCGTTATGCGATGGATATCAGTAAAATTGAACGTGAACTCGGTTGGAAGCCGCAGTATAACCTGCAGCAGGGGCTGCGAAAAACAGTTGAATGGTATCTCGATAACAACGCCTGGATTGAAGCCATCAGAGCACAAAAGCAATTTGGAGATTGGATGAATAAAAATTACGCATCGCGAGGTCAAAAATGAAAGGTATTATTCTGGCAGGCGGTAAAGGGTCACGATTGTTCCCGTTAACACTGAGTGTAAGCAAGCAGCTTCTTCCGGTTTTCAATAAACCGATGATATATTATCCCCTCTCGATGCTGATGTTGGGGAATATTCGGGAGATTCTCATCATCAGCTCACCAGAAGATCTTCCCGGGTTCCGCCGCTTGCTGGGCGATGGGTCGCAATGGGGGGTCACCTTCGAGTACGCTGAACAAGCTGCGCCCCGCGGTTTGGCTGAAGCCTTCATTATTGGTGAAAAATTTCTGAATGGCGAGCCTGCCTGCCTGATACTGGGCGACAATATCTTCTATGGGCAGGGGCTATCCGAAATGCTGCGTAAATCTGCTGCGCTTACTGCCGGCGCGACTATCTTCGCTTACCAGGTACGCGATCCTGAACGCTATGGCGTGATCGAGTTCGATAAAAATGGCAAAGCAATCAGCCTCGAGGAAAAGCCAAAAAAACCCCGTTCATCTTTTGCAGTACCAGGGTTGTATTTTTACGATAACGAGGTGGTTAATATCGCCAAATCCCTCAAACCTTCCGCTCGTGGAGAACTTGAAATTACAGATATAAATCGCCATTATCTTGAGCGCGGTGTGTTATCGGTTTCACAGTTCGGACGCGGCACTGCCTGGTTGGATGCCGGTACTCATGAGTCGCTGCTGCAAGCCTCCACGTTTATCCAGGTTGTGGAAGAACGGCAAGGCATTATGATTTCATGTCCGGAAGAAATCGCCTTCCGCATGGGGTTCATTGATCGCGAGCAGTTCTACGAGGTAGCAAAAAAATACGAATCCAACAGCTATGGTGAATACTTGATGCGTTTTATTGCGAGTGTTTAATGAAATACTTACTGATTGGTCAGGGCGGTCAATTAGGCTGGGAACTGCGCCGGGCTTGTTTAACGCTTGGCGAAATTATCGCGGTAGATTATCCGGAGGTAGATCTCGCAGATTTCTCCGGCGTGCGAGATCTCATCCGCACGGTCAAGCCCGATATCCTATTGAATCCGGCAGCGTATACGGCGGTGGACAACGCTGAAGAAGAGCCAGAACTTGTGCGCCGTGTGAATGGCATCGCGCCGGGTGTGTTAGCCGAAGAAATGAAGAAACTGGGCGGCGCTCTTATCCATTACTCAACCGATTATGTTTTTGACGGTAAGAAAAACACCTTGTACAACGAACAAGACACGCCTCTCCCCATCAATGTATATGGCAGAACCAAGTTGGAGGGCGAGCAGTTGGTGATGGACGCCGGAGCGACTTATGTTACTTTCAGAACAAGCTGGGTGTACGGTATGCGTCGCGGTGGGTTTATCAACAAAGTGATCCAATGGGCTCAGCAGCAGAAAATCATTCGTATCGTCGATGACCAATTTGGCAGCCCTACCTGGGCACGTATGCTGGCACAGGCAACCGCTCACGTGTTGATGCAAGGCGGCAGCAACGTCTTGGATTACCTGCAGCAATACCGGGGGCTGTATCACCTCGCAGGTAATGGTGAAGCCAGTCGTTACGAGTGGGTTAAAACAATCCTCGAGCATTACCCTGGCAAAGAAGACCTGGAAGTCATGCAAATCCTGCCGGCAAAATCGCAGGATTTCCCCAGCAAAGCCAATCGACCGGCATACTCCGCGCTGGATTGTTCAAAATTTGAAACCACCTTCGGTATCCAACTGCCCACCTGGCAGGCTTGTATTAATCTTCTGGATAATTAATATCTTTTGGGCTTGATGATTTTACAGCTTGAACAGCTGATCTTTACGCTTTGGGTTTTTCGTGTTTTCCGTTACACTTATGCTTAAGTTCGCACAATGACAAGATAACCATGGCTCTTTCAAGTATCACTTTTATCTTTATTTTTATCCCCACCTTCCTCTTGCTTTTTTACATCCTTCCTTTCAGCAATTGGCGTAACAGCGTGCTTGTTCTCGCCTCGCTGATTTTTATTGCCTGGACAGATCTCGTAAATTTACCGGTTTTAATTTTCATCACCTTGTTCACCTACACCATCGGCATGCTGATTGGCAGAATAGTAGAGAATAAAAAGAAAGTACAGGCACGCGCTCTGGTATGGTTTGCCGTAGTGGTTAACCTGCTGCCGCTGCTTTTCTTTAAATACAGCAGCTTCATCGTGCAAACAATGGCTGCACTGGCGCGAATTGAGATTGCGTATGAACCCAAAACCCTGCCGCTGGGAATTTCGTACTTCACGTTTTCTGCAATTTCCTATTTGATTGATGTTTACCATGCTACTGAAAAACCGGAAAAGAACATCATCCGGTTTAGCTCGTTCCTCATCATGTTCCCCAAGTTCTTACAGGGACCCATCACGCGCTTTGGACAAGTGAAGACCGGATTGATCAACCCAAAATTCAACCTTGATCGAATGATCCAGGGAGCACGGCGCTTTATCGCTGGGTTGGCAAAAAAGGTTCTTCTGGCAGATTCGCTCAGCATGCTGGCAAACAAGATTCTGCAGGTAGACTATTCCGAGCTCGGTGCCAACCTTTCCTGGGTGGCATTGATCTCTTATGCCCTTCAAATCTATTTTGATTTCTCCGGTTATACAGATATGGCGCTCGGTCTGGGAAAAATGATCGGTCTTGACTTGCCGGAGAACTTCAACTTCCCGTACGTCAGCCGCAGCATTACAGATTTTTGGCGGCGCTGGCACATGTCTCTCACCAGTTGGTTCCGCACCTATATCTTTATCCCCCTGGAATTTGCTCGTAAACATGAGAAGTTTTTACGACAGCAAACCAATATCTTAATTGTTTTTCTTCTAACCGGTCTCTGGCACGGTGCCAGCTGGAATTTTGTAATTTGGGGAGGATATTTTGGACTCATTCTCGCTATTGAAGCCAGCGGATTCGGAAAAATGCTGAAAAAAGCGCCGCGTCTGCTCCAGCACGTTTATACAATGGGGGTAGTGTTGCTGGGTTGGGTGTTCTTCCGTATCACCGATATTGGCGATTGGGGTGCGTTCATGAACGCGTTGTTTGGCGGAAATGGCTTAACAAGCAGCGTTTCATTACAATCTCTCATGGTTCTTTTCTATCTTCCATCCCTTTTTATTGGCATCCTCTTCT
This sequence comes from Anaerolineaceae bacterium, assembly GCA_018060515.1. Lineage (GTDB taxonomy): Bacteria > Chloroflexota > Anaerolineae > Anaerolineales > Anaerolineaceae > UBA6107. The sequence continues at coordinate 16,444 of JAGOVY010000022.1, forward strand.
GTTTGCCACTATTTTCTTCACTCGAAAAGCAATTGGAAACAAGAGGAGTGATGTGGCGCTTTGGGTTTGATATACTTTACCTTGGATTATTTATCTTATCGGTTTCAGCAGTTTTATCCAATGGATTTAATGCATTTATTTACGCTCAATTTTAAAACCCCATGAATAAAAACCGCTTCTTCTCACACCTGCTGATCGTGTTTTATCTGATCATTTTTACTGTACCGGCGTATTGGCTCTTGCGCGACCATCACCAACCTGCCTGGTCTTTGATGGAATACAGATATTTGAGCGAATTCCCTAAGTTTCCAATGCAAAGGTTACGATCAAGTGCAAACCAAATCGTAGAGCTAAATCAACCTATGGCCGTTATGGTTGCCTTAAGCCAACAGCTCCAAGAGGATGACTACCCAGGGTTGATTGAGATCGCGGCATCTGACTTATTCCCAATGCGCCCAGTCTGGATACAATTCTCTCATGGTTTCGACCGTTTGATGATCCGAATGGGTTACATGTTTACAGAAGACCCGGCTATCCCCGCTCGAATGAGCATGGCAGGATATAAAATCTTCGAAACCAGAGAGGCAATTCCCTCGCTTTTTTATTACCCTTCGGGATACAGAACCAATAACCTCGAAAATATTAATGAAACAATTGAAACCTACCGCGCGTTAATTCAGGCATATCCAAACATTAATTTTTATGTTTATAATTTGGAGTTAATCGCCCAATCCATTGCAAACCCGCTAAACAGCCAACTTTCTTCACCGGTAAGTGGGCAATACACCGACTATTTTGTTTCTCAGATACCGGACCAATTGAATTTTGAAGCGTTCCGCCTTCATTCATTTGAAGATCAACAACGATACTTCTTTCGCACAGATCATCATTGGAACATTCATGGCTCACTTTATGCTTATGATGCGCTTTATAAAATGTTGAAAACCAACTATCCTGGAATTTCACCTGAACTGCCGCTTGACCAACTCTATGTTTTCCCCGACATCAGGTTCCAAGGTTCCATGGCTCGCAGAACCGCATACCAGGTTCAACCTGCGGATTCTTTTGAGGTAGCGATGATTGATTTTCCGCCCTATCGGATACTCGATATAGACGGTAATGAGCTGAATTTGAATAGTATGGATGAATACTTTGCTGGAACTTATTCTACAAAGCCGTTTACCGATCATTACGTTGAGTTCTATGGCCCCGATACTGTTTTTCATGAATATATCTTTGAAAATGGAACCGACAGGAACCTGCTCATCATCGGCGACTCATATGTCAATTCAATCGAGATGTTGTTGGCTTCTCATTACCATCACACGTACGTTGCCGATATACGCAACTTTCCAGACAACACTTTATCGCTTTCTGACTTCCTTGTAGATAACCCGGTAGATGATATCTTATTCCTGGGTGGACCAAGCCAAACTATCATGCACGAATGGACGATTACCCCATAATTATGTAATTAATATGAAGACAGAGAACATTGCTTACGCTTGTGTAACAAAGAATGTTGAAAATGGGAATTCTGACTTCCCTATTCTCCGATGGATTGAAAAAGATTTATCCGCGCAGGATTATACCTTCGGTTACTTTGAGAACACCTCTAATCAGCTTGCATCTGTATTAAATCGATTGGGTGTTAAGCCAGGTGACACCGTCAGCGTTTTCGTCCCACGCAGTGAGCTTCTCATCAGCAGTTTCTTTGCCATTCTCAAGTTGCAGGCAGTTTCGTGTATTCTTTTCGGCACACTTGGTGAAGAAGGTTTGCTCGACCGCCTTGCCAATAACAACTCCAAGATCGTCCTTACCCGAAAAAGCCTGCTCAGAAAGGTGGTTGCCCTCAAAGACAAGCTCCCTGCGCTCGAACATATCCTGGTTGCAGATATCGCGCAGCATTTAAACGAGTTTGTGTTAAGTTTGCCCCAATTAATCACGGAGGCTGCGAGTGATTTCCATTTCTTGCATCAGGTTGAGTCCGAAACGCCGGCTTTCCTGCAATACACCTCTGGATCAACCGGCAAACCCAAAGGGGTGCTGCATGTTCATGGCGCACTACAGGATATGCAGCAATCTTTCAGCGAGATCATGCAGCTTGAAGATGATGACCTCTATTGGTGCACCGCCGACCCAGCGTGGATAACCGGCCTGGTTTATGGCATCATTGCTCCATTCAGCAGTGGCGCGAAACAATTGCAATATAACGGTACATACAATGCTGATCATTGGCTTCAAGTGCTGACCCGAGAAAAAGTTACCGTCTGGTACACCGCTCCCACCGCACTGCGTATGCTCATGCAAGAAGAGCACGCCAGGTTTCAGGGCTTGGATTTTTCGAACCTGAAGCGTATGTACAGTGTAGGAGAACCTTTGAACCCAGAGATTTATCATTGGTGTAAGAAAATTTTCAATGTCGAAGTTTACGACAACTGGTGGCAATCGGAGACTGGTTCCATGATGATCGCAAATCGCCCGCCAATCGCCGTGAAGCCTGGTTCAATGGGCATCCCTCGAACTGGCGCTGCCCCGTTGATCTGCAGTGAATCCATGGATATTTTACCGCCCGGTGAGCAAGGACTGCTCTGCTTGCAACCAGGCTGGGGATCGATGTTCCGCAATTATTTTCGTGATGACGCGGCTTACGCTGCCAAGTTCAAGAATGGCGTTTACATCACCGGCGATTTGGCTTATCAGGATGAGGAAGGTTATTTCTGGTACATCAGCCGCGCCGATGATGTCATCAATACTGCCGGTCACCTCGTCGGTCCATTCGAGGTTGAAAGCGCCTTACTTGAAATTCCTGAAATCGCCGATGTTGCGGTCATTGGCGCAGATGACCCACTTTTGCATAAGAAGATTATTGCATTTGTAAAGCTGCACGAGAACACCTCCTGGTCACGAGAATTGGAATTAAAATGCCGCATTCATGTTTCCAATAAGGTATCTACCACCGCAATCCCGGCGGAGTTCCAGCTGATTGACAATGTGCCGAAAAATCAGAGCGGGAAGATTTTACGCAGAGTACTGAAAGCAATTTACGAGGGCAAAGACCCGGGTGATATTTCAACAATGGAGTGAAAAATGGAAATTGAAGAGAAATTAACTGAGGTATTCCGTACCGTTTTCGACAACGATGACATTGTGTTAACCCCCCAATTAACTGCCAATGATGTTGACGAATGGGACTCATTATCCCATATCAACTTAATGTTCGCGATAGAGCTGGCGTTTGATATTACTTTTGACCAGAGTGAAATCCAAAATTTCGCTAATGTTGGCGAACTGATGGCAAGCATCGAGAAAAAGACACTGAGCATGTGAAATCGAGCTTGAACAGCTGTATTGGGGGTATATAAAAACAATGGAGCGCATCTGCGCACTCCCAAGGATGGTATTTCATCGACTTACTTTGATTTCCGTGTCTGCGTCAATCTTTGTTCTCTTTGCCTGATTCGCATCAACCTTTTATTTGAGCTGTCTACCGCAAGGTTGCACTGTGGAATGCGGGTATAAGTAAGGTTTGGCGAAAAATACAAGTCGTCCCTTTGCAACAAACCAGCCAGTTCCCTGAAACCCAGCAAGGTGTCGTCTGCTGGGGTTTCATAACCGCGTGATCCTCCCTTATAATGGATTATGACAGAATGCGGGTTAAAAAGATTTCGCAACCCCGCATCGATTACGCGAAGGCAAAAATCAATATCACCAAAAACCAGCCTGAAGCGCTCATCATACCCGCCCACCTGATGAAATAGATCTCTGCTTACCGCCTGACAGGCACCAGTGAGTGCGTTAAAATTTCGATACCAGTCCACCGAACCAGCCAACCCGTGATAGTTTTCTGGCGCATTTAGGTACAAATGACCGACAAAACCATTCATGCCCAGAATGATCCCCGCGTGCTGAATGGAGCGATTGCGATGCAGCAGCTTAGCCCCCACCACGCCGATTCCGGGTTGTGCAGCCCATTGCACCAGCTCACGCAACCAATTTGCCTCAATGATCTGCATATCATTGTTCAAAATCACGATTATTTCACCTTCAGCATTCGCCGCGCCGGTATTGATGGCTTCTGAATAGTTAAAGGGTTTGTTGTAAGGGACAATTTTCACCCTTTGATTGGCCTTAAGTTCTGAATAGTATTGCAATACATCGGTGTCGGTGCTGGCATTGTCTACAATCACCAGAGAATAATTCGAGTAGTCCGTTACCTCAAAAATGGAGTGTACCAAAGCTCTCAGCCAATCACCGTGGTTATAGCTGAGAATGATAATTGAGACAGATGGATCCCCAGTCTGCCAGTGGATGTTTCTTTGGCCGTTAATGTGGCCAATGGAAACCTCGTTATACCCTTTGGCACGTAAATGGTTCTCAATCACAGAATCAATCGCCAAACCTTGTTCACGATTATCAGGCGTGAGCGAAGCCAACACATGCGCAATGTGGACAATGTCAGATTTCTGTTCCACGAGATTTAACATGAGATCATATTCATAAGCCAGCAGCGGTAAGAACGGGAATTGAGGTTTAGTTTTGCCTGCTAAGCTGCTGCGCCTGATAAACCCTCGCGAGAGATAGTTGATTGAAAACATCAGTTCAGGGGAAAGCGCGGAAGGTTTAAAGAACGGTAAAGGACTGCCTGCATTATGTTGTTGTATTTCGCAATCGTAATAGTAAACATCAGCATTGGGGTTATTAAGTAATTTATTCTTGAAGTGTACCGCCAACGTAAAATCAAATAGATCCCCAGCCCGACACAAACACAAAAAATCACTGTCGGTCAATCCATCAATTGCGGGTAACGCCTCTACCCCAGATACTGACGGCAGCAGAGCATCTGCACCTGTCACATTAAAATCAAACTTGCTGGTATCTCCAGTGGTAAAAATTGGCAGCACCTTCCAGCACCCGCCGCCGGTGCGGATAATAGAGTGCAGCGTTTCTTGGGCTACCGCTTCTTCTCCGTTATTAATTTCGAGTATAAAAGTCACCGAAGGAAAATCAACGGGAGTTTCAGATTGCGGTTGAACCTGGTTTTTTTGCAGCTCTCGCCAACGTATATAAGATCTTTGCGCCTGCCTGAGCTGGTAATTGACTACAGGTTTAGTAGCGTTAATCCTGTGATAGAGTGTCCTCAGGAAAAGCTCAAATGAGCTCCCCTGCGGCAGAAACGTTTTTAGCAACCAGTTCTTCATTAATTAGCTCTTATTTGTTCTTTCAGGGTGTTATGCGCAAGTTTAACCAGTTTTCTAACGTGAAGCGCATTACTTATCTGACATTTCTTCCCATTAGAATCGCAGCAGAATGTTGCACTGCTTCCCTCACCTGCCTGATGGAAAAGTAGCTTATTAGTGCAAAGGCTGAAAAGATCAGAATGCCTGAAAACAATTGGTTGATTACGGTTGATAAATAATGATTAAGCAACAATGCGCATGCAGACATCACAATCAGCCAACCGGTATTCTTCAACAGGTTATTAATATCAAAAACGCGATGATAGCTGCGATTAATGAGCAAAACAAACAGAATGATGCTAATCGCCGCAACTGCAGTCAGTGCAATCGGCGGGGTGTACATTCCAGTTTTATTGAACAATACAACAAATAAGGCCAGGTAAATAATCAATGTGCCTAACAAATAGTACAAGTATGTCTTTTTATATTCGAAAGTGATCATCATATTCCCAAGCATGATCAAAATCGACAGTAAACCGATGCTCAGGCTATACCATGGGGTTACACCAGCGGCTGGCAGAAACTTGATGCCGAACAAAACTTTAACGATGAGTTCCGAAAAGAAAAAGGTAAAAACAAATGCCAGAGCAGTCGCATATGAAATCGAAAGAAAGAGCGTATTGACCACCCTTTTCATTTCTGCCCAATGTTCTTGAATATAAAGTTTGGAGAGCAGGGGAAATGAGACTTGTGTCACTGAGATAAAGAGAAAGTAAAGCAGGCTGCCGATGTTTGCACTGGCTTTGTAGTAACCGATTGTTTCTTCAGTTGAGCCCAAACCGCGTAAAAGGATTACGTCAATATTTGTGAAAACATTCACCAACAGATAGAACGCCAATGCACCCCAGGTAAGCCCAAGCAGATATTTCGTTGCAACTGTTTCTGTCGAATCTGGGTTTGTCCATTCAATCCTTGTAAACCAAATTGCCAGGAAAAACGCCAAAAACGTCCCGCCGAGCACAGCCAGAATTCCGTTTTTCGTGAGATAGAGCAAAATCAGTACGAGAAACAATCTGAAAATTGAGTAAAGCGAGTTGGCCAGCGCGTGTTTTTTGAAATTAAACTGACCATTGAGAAAGCCGAGCCGTAAAAAGAATAACCCCTTCAATGGGGTGATCGCTAAGACAAGGTAGAGCATATTCTTGTACGCTTCGATGTTCAGCCATTTCGCCACCGGGTTTAATAACGCCAAACCCAGCAGAATGAGCACCAGTGAAAACGCCATCTGAATGATGAGAGATTTCTGCCACAACTTACGCGTATTAACTTGTTCAGAAGACAAGATTTTACTTACAGCCTGCCGCAGTCCATTAGTGATGAAAAGCTCAAAGACGAACATGATGCTTAATACAATTCCGACCACACCATAATCAGCTGGCCCCAGCATTCTCGCCAAGACCATGTTGAGAATGAACCCAGCCACGGCAAGGACAACCTTGGAAAGCGTCTCTTGGATAATTCCCTTGGTGAGCATTACGTTTCGAACCTGCGCTCTAGCTTCTTGATCATGAATTTTGGCAGCATCTGCTTTATGAGAAATCTAATGGGATGGAATCAATAAAAGAATTTAAATTCCGCGTAAGCACATCCATTGAATAGAATTCAGTGTAGGTTTTTCTACCCTGACGGGCAATTTCCGGCAGATCACCTGGGTGCTGGAACGCCCAGCGGATCGCATCTGCAATCGCTTGGGCACTACCCGGCTCAACCAGTAAACAGTTCTTTTTATCAAAAAAGATCCCCTTTGTTTCGCCAGTATTGCCAATAACGGTTGGGCTTTCACAGGCAAGGAATTGCAGCGCTTTCCCCGTAATCACGCGCTGCGCCTGATTTGAAGAGCCAAACGGCCCGCCTAAACAAATACTTGCACCGCGTATATAGGTCGGTAACTCATTAAAGTTAATCCACGCCATATGGCTGATGTTGTTAAGCCCTCGTACCTCACGCTCGTGCAGAAAATCAGCCAGTTTCTTGCCTTTGCCTCCCACAATCAGGAAGCGGATGGGAAGATCTTTTAGCAGTTCTGCTGCGGGCAGGATGAACTCCATTCCGTGCAGTGGGATAAATGTGCTGTAGGTGAATACAACAAAAGGTTCTGGAAAATCTAATTTTCTGGGTGTTGCAGCAGGTGAGAACAAATTCTCATCAACGCTGCCCCTGATTACTTTAAATTTCTCAATCGGAACCCCGTAGAGTTGGACATAATGCTCCGCCTGTTTTCTCGAATCTGTGATCAGATAATCGGCATCAGATAATATGGCTTTTTCGATTCGATATACGAGCCTGGCAACCAGTGAATTTTCTCGGAAGGTTTTTCGCTCATTAA